>JANOSS010000079.1:0-32766 GCA_031415995.1 Caulobacter sp.
TTCATCGTCTACTTCCCGTTCGATCAGTACGTGCTGACGCCGGAAGCCCAGTCGGTGGTTTCGGAAGCCGCGAACTACGCCAATGCGGGCAAGGCGACCAAGCTGGTCATCGTCGGTCACACCGACACGTCCGGTTCGCCCAAGTACAACGCCCGCCTGTCGGAGCGTCGTGCAAAGGCCGTTGCTGACTCGCTGGTCGGCATGGGCGTCGCCTCGACGGCCGTGGCCGTCGACTGGAAGGGCGAAAGCGCTCCTGCCGTCGCCACCGGCGATGGTGTCAAGGAACCGCTGAACCGCCGTTCCACGATCTCGATCAACTTCTAAGATCTGGATCAATCTGATCTGGGAAGGGCCTGGCGGCGACGCCGGGCCCTTTTCTTTTGTGCCTTATGCTCTCCAGAAGGACTGCGGCGAGTGTGGACGGGCCAGACCCGGCCGACCCACGCCAGGACCCCGCGCGTGATCGCCTTAGGGCGCCTGTCGACCAAGCTGTGGGCGGATGTCGAAGTCCGGGGGCGGATCGCTTGAGCCGACTTGTGACGGTCTGTCGCAGCTGAAAAAAGTTGGCGCTGGCAACCCTTTGATCCTGCCCGCTAAGTTGCAGCCGTTCACAGCTTGTTAACGAAAAACTCGCTGGCGGGGCGTTGACGAGTCATTAGCCGCTGTGGCCCCATATGTGGGCTGAGGGGGCCCCTCGGCCACAAGATGTAGCGGCTGGGCGGGGCGTTTCCTTCTCCGGAACACGCTGATTGATTATGGATTTTGGTCATGAACGGCAGTGAAGCGGCGAAGACGACTGCGCTCCCCCAGGGTCGCACCGAGGGCATGCGGGTTTCTGAGCGTCCGAAATTGGCGCTGGTGCGCAAGGTCCAGGTTGATCGCTCGCGCGACGCCCTGCTGACCGATTTCGGCAAGACCACCCTGGAAGACCGCTATCTGCTGCCGGGCGAGTCCTATCAGGACATGTTCGCCCGCGTGTCGACGGCCTTCGCTGACGACGCCGACCATGCCCAGCGCGTCTATGACTATATGAGCCAGCTGTGGTTCATGCCCTCAACTCCGGTGCTCAGCAATGGCGGTGCCGAGCGCGGTCTGCCGATCTCCTGCTTTCTGAACTCGGTCTCCGACAGCCTGGACGGTATCCTCAGCGTCTGGAACGAGAACGTCTGGCTGGCGGCCAATGGCGGCGGCATCGGTACCTATTGGGGTGCCGTCCGGTCGATCGGCGAGAAGGTCAAAGGCCAGGGCCAGACCAGCGGCATCATCCCCTTCATCCGCGTGATGGACAGCCTGACCTTGGCGATCAGCCAGGGCAGCCTGCGCCGCGGCTCGGCGGCCGTCTATCTGGACATCCACCACCCGGAAATCGAAGAGTTCCTGGAAATCCGCAAGGCGTCGGGCGACTTCAACCGCAAGTCCCTGAACCTGCACCACGGCATCTCGATCAGCGACGAGTTCATGCACGCGGTCCGCGACGGCCTGAAGTTTGGCCTGCGCTCGCCCAAGACCAATGAAGTGCTGCGCGAGGTCGACGCCCGCGCCCTCTGGCAGAAGGTCCTGGAGCTGCGCCTGCAGACCGGCGAGCCTTACCTGATTTTCTCCGACACCGTGAACCGCGCCATGCCCCAGCACCAGCGCGAGCTGGGCCTGAGCGTGCGCCAGTCCAACCTGTGCAGCGAGATCATGCTGCACACCGGCGTCGATCACCTGGGCAATGACCGCACGGCCGTCTGCTGCCTGTCGTCGGTCAATGCCGAGACCTTCATGGAGTGGCGCGACCAGCCGATGTTCATCGAGGACATCATGCGCTTCCTCGACAACGTCCTGCAGGACTTCATCGACCGCGCGCCGGACGCCGCCGCCACCGCCGCCTACGCCGCCATGCGCGAACGCTCGGTGGGCCTGGGCCTGATGGGCTTTCACTCGTTCCTGCAGAGCCAGAACGTGCCGTTCGAAAGCGCCCTGGCCAAGAGCTGGAACATGCGGATGTTCAAGCACCTGCGCCGCGAGGCCGACAAGGCGTCGATCACCATCGGTCAGGAGAAGGGCCCTTGCCCCGACGCCGCCGATCGCGGCTCGATGGAGCGCTTCTCGCACAAGCTGGCCATCGCCCCGACCGCCTCGATCTCGATCATCTGCGGCGGCACCTCGGCGGGCATCGAGCCGATCCCGGCCAATATCTATACGCACAAGACCCTGTCGGGCTCGTTCGCCGTCAAGAACCCCTATCTGGAAAAGCTGCTCGACGAGAAGGGTCACAACACCGACGCGGTGTGGGGCACGATCCTGGAGAACGAGGGCTCGGTCCAGCACCTGGACTTCCTCAGCCAGGACGACAAGGACGTCTACAAGACCGCCTTCGAGCTGGATCAGCGCTGGGTGGTGGAACTGGCCGCCGATCGCACGCCGGAAATCTGCCAGAGCCAGTCGGTGAACATCTTCCTGCCGGGTGATGTCGACAAGTGGGACCTGCACATGCTGCACTGGCAGGCCTGGGAGCGCGGCGTGAAGTCGCTGTACTATCTGCGGTCCAAGTCTGTGCAGCGGGCCTCCTATGCCGGCTCCGAATTCGCGGTCGAACCGACCGGCGGTTTCGATATCGTCGAAAAAACGGACTACGAGGAATGCCTCGCCTGCCAATAGGCGAAAGAAACATCCAGGATGGTTAAGCGGCGGCGGGGGCAAAACCCTCGCCGCCGTTTGCGTTTCGGGAACCCTTTTGGGGTCACGCTGTTAACCCTGCGGGCTTTCGTCGCGCTGGACAGTCGCGAATTACGGGGTACGCTCACGTCAACTGGGATTGGGGAATCCGCCGTGCGGATCAGGGAAACGGGACTTTCCGCGCTCTGCCTGACCGTCATGACCGTGGTCATGACGGGGTCGCCCGTATCCGTCGCCCTGGCCGCACCCATGGCCTCCAAGGCCCCCCCGTCCAAACCTCCCAAGACTGTTGTGGGGTCCGACAGGGCCGCCGCCGTCAGCTTCCAGATGAACGCTCCGACGGCCGAGCCCCTGAAGCTGAGCCGCAAGGACGCCCAGCCGGCCGACACGGCCGCCGTTGGCTTCGCGCCGCGCGAGGTCGAGTCGCCCCAGGCCCGCGTCGAGGGGCAGTTCGCGCTCTCGCCCGCCGCGACCTTCGGGGATGTGCGCCTGCTGGACGCCGACCGATATTATGACGGCCGAGGACCGGTGAGCTGGCGCTCGGACGCCTTCGTGGTCGGCCAGACGGACGGCGGCGCGGTGGATTCGGTGCGCGTCTCGGTCGCCGCCGTGGCCCGCAATGCCGCCAACGCGCCTTTGAGCCTGGTCCGCCCCGACGCCCAGGCCTTCGACGCTGAGAACATCGACGTGACCCTGACACGCGGCTGGCCTTCGGCCGTCAAGCTGGCGGCCGGCAAGTACGCCCTGGATTTCTCGCCCCACGCCGGCTTTGGCTTTGGCGACGCGGGCGGTTCGGCCGAGGCCGGGGCCACGGTGCGCCTGGGCAAGAATATCGAGGACCGGGTCAGCGACTCCCTGGGTCTGCGCGACGGTGACGAGGCCTTTGGCCAACGCGGGCGCTGGTACGTGTTCGCTGCAGCCAGCGGCCGGGCCGTGGGCCTGAACATGCTGCGCGGCCAGAACGGCGACTGGAGCCGGGCCGGCATGAGCTCGGACGTCAATAGCAAGCTGATCGGCGACGCCCAGGCCGGTGTGGCCTGGCGCAAGGGCCCGATGCAGGCGTCGGTCGGCTACATCCGTCGCGAGATGAAGGCCAAGGACGTCATCATGGGCATGGCCACCCAGAAGGATTCGATGGTGGCCTTCTCATTCAGCCTGAAACCGCACTGGTAGGGCCTCTGCGCTTGAGTTTCGGGCCGCGATCATGCAGCTAGAGCCCTTTCCGACCTGATGGCTTCATCAGGGTCGGACGAAAAGGGCTCTAAATCATAAGTTTAGAGCGTTTTTCGATCCGATAACCGTTTCACACTTATCGGAAAACGCTCTAGCGCCGATCCCGTTCACGAACCGCCTGACGACATGACCGACAGCGAGCCCCCGCGCCGCAAGATCCTGAGCCTCAAGAGCGGCGTCGCCGCGCCCGGAGGCCCAAAACCGCTGGAGCGCATCGCGCGGCCGGCGCGTCCGGTCATGCCCGAACCTCCGCCCCCGCCGCCTCCGGCCGTGGGCGACTGGAAATGCAAGCCGTGCGGCGCCCGCTTTGATCCCTCGCCCGACCTTGCCGACGAAGACTCCGTCCGCTGCCCGTCGTGCAATGCCCGCCTGGGCCTGGCGTCCGACTTCCGCAGCGATCCGCCCAATGTGGAAAAGCTGCGCGCCCGCCACCTCAAAAAGGCCTGAGGCCTATTCCAGGACGTCGGCCGGCCCCGGATCCGTGTCGGCCCGCGCGGGCTGGCGCCGGAACAGACCCCGCCAGCCGGTCGGCTCCGACGAGGGGCTGGACCAGATCGCGTTGATTCCGGCCAGGCGCTCGGCCTCGTCGAAGATGCTGCGCATGGTCGCGGTGTCGAACTTCAGCATGTTCAGGCCGTCGAAGCTGGACGGGATCGAGGCCACGCTGAACGGCAGATTGTGGCGCGCGCAGAAGCCCGAGGCCAGGCTCAGGGCCTGGCGATAGGAAAAGCGCAGCATGGTCTCGAAGCTGCGACCCATGATTGAGGCCACGGCCGGTGGGGTCGAACGGGGGGAGGGCTCAAGCACGGTGTTGACGATCACATAGACCCGCCCGCGACGCAGGCGGTTGCCCAGGTTGCGCCAGTGCAGCAGGGCGTCGGGCATCAGGAACAGCGGCGCAGCCACGCCCCCGTCTACGTGCATCTCCTGATAGCGCACGTCGCCGGCTTCCACGTCGAACAGCTTGGGCGGGAACAGGCCCGGCACGGTGGCCGAGGCGATCAGCACGTCGCGGAACAATCGCACCGACGCCTCGCCGCCCTTGGCGGCGATGGCGCCCATGTCCCAGATGGTGGCCTTCTGACTGTCCAGATTGGTGGTGGCGATCAACAGGCGCCGGCCTCGGGCGTGCTCGCGGGCCACGGCATTGATCACCACTTCGTCGATGAATGGCGAGACCAGGGCGTCAAGGCCCTCGCCCTTGAACAGGCTGGGGCCAAGGCCGCCGGCAAATCCCTTGAGGCTGAGAAGCTCGGCCGCGTGGCCGCCGACATAGGCGTCGGTCAGGCGCTCGTCCCAGGCCGAACCCAGAAAGGCCAGGGGCGCGATCAGGGCGCCGGTGCTCACCCCGGTGACGATGGCGAATTCGGGCCGTGTGCCGGCCTTGGACAGGCCCGTGAGCACGCCGGCCCCAAAGGCCCCGCCCGAAGCGCCGCCCGACAGGGCCAGGATGTTGAAGTCGTCGCGACCCAGCAGCGAGCGGGTCGGGGCCAGGCGGTCGGCGACAGCGTTCAGGGCCTGGTCGGCCTGGTCGACGGTCAGGCGCACGCCCGGAAAGCCGACGATGTCGGCCAGACTGTCGGCCGGGGGCGCGTTCAAGCGCTTGCCCCGCAGCGGGTCGGGCATCTTGCGGTCGCGGAACAGGGCCTGGATCGAGATTCGAGCGGTATCGGGCGGTTGGCTCAATATGCCCTCACCCGTGGGAGCCGGTCAGCACCACGCCGACCAGAACCGCAGCATAGTGAAGACCCGCCCCGCCGATCACATGGCCGTGCCAGATGGCCCTCCGGAACTTCAGGCGGCGCATCAGATAAAAGACGGTGCCGGTCGAATAGACCAGGCCGCCGATCGCCAGCAGCAGCAGGGCTACCCAGGACAGACCGTCGATCATCGGCTTGATGGCCACCAGCACCAGCCAGCCCAGGGCCAGGTACAGCCCTACCCAAAAGCGCTTGTCGAGGCCCGGCAGCAGCAGCTTGGCCAGCACGCCGATCCCGGCCACCACCCACACTGCCGTGGTCATGCCGATCGACCACCAGCCGGTCAGGTTCTGGGTGGTGAAGGGCGTATAGGAGGCGGCGATCATGATGAAGATGCCGGCGTGGTCGAAGCGCCGCAGCAGCGGCTGCCAGCGGACCTTGGCGAAATTATAGGCCGTCGAGAGCGACAGCATCAGGATCAGCCCGACCGCATAGATCGATACTGCCGCCACCCGGCTCAGATCGCCCATGCCGAACGCCAGGCCCAGCAGGATGCCACTGCCCAGCAGGGCGCAGGCCAGGCCGGCCAGATGGACGACGAGGTCGGCAAACTTGGCGGCCGGGCTTGGATAGTGCGTAGAAATGATGTCGGTCATTGTGACAGTCTAGCGGCGCTGGATGACGTATGCACGACGATGATCATGGCGCCGAAAAGGCGGCCGGTCGTCAGGAAAGCAGAGCGGCGGCTCCATCGAAGACCAGCTTTCCGCCGACCGCGACCAAAAGGACATAGATCAGCCGATAAAAGCCCTCGGCTGGCACGCGCCGGACCAGCCAGACCCCGGCCCAGGTCGAGGCGATGGCTAGGGGTAGCAGCACGCCGGCGGTGGCTAGCACCTTGGGCGTGAGCTGGCCCAGGGCGATATAGGCCGGAACCTTCATCCAGTTGACCACGGCGAAGAAGATGGCGCTGGTGCCGATGAAGGTGTCGCGCGGCAGGCGACGCGGCAGCACATAGATCTGGAACGGCGGCCCGCCGGCATGGGCGATCTGGCTGGTGAAGCCTGCCGTCAGGCCGCACAGGGCCCCCAGCCACGGCCGGCCTGCCCCCCCTCTGAAAGATTGGGCGCCCACCTGCTCGGAGACCTTGACCGCCCGCTCGGCCCACAGCCGCTGCAGGGCGAAGACGATCGAGATCAGCCCCACGGCCAGCTCGACCGCCGCCGGCGAGACGAAGGCCGCCAGCGCCCAGCCCAGAAAGATGCCGACAGCGGCGGCCGGCAGCATCAGCTTCAGCAGGCCGCTGTCCCAAGTCTTGCGGAACGCCCAGACGCTGACGACGTCCTGCACGATCAGGATCGGCAGCAGGATGGCTGCGGCCAGCACCGGAGAGATGGCTAGGGCCAGCAGCGGCGTGGCCACCACCCCGATCCCCGCAAACCCGCCCTTGGCCAGGCCCAGCAGAATCACGGCCGGGATGGCGACGGCGTAGAAGAACGGATCGGTCAGCATGGATTTTGCCTTAGCAGCTGGAGTCAGGCCGGGCCACTGGCCCCTCCGCGCTTGCGGCGTCCTTCCCCTGCGACGGGGACAGACAGACCTATCCAGCCCTTGTCGCGGCCGGGGTTGGAAAGGCGCGAGAAGGCGCCAAGTTACGGTTTTGGCCAAGATCGACGGCCTGAGCGCAGCGGGCGGCGAGGGGACCGGCTGTAGAGGCGGTGTTTCGCCTGCCGCGCCACGCCGCGATCTAGGAGGCCGTCTCCATGGCGGTGGCGAGGCCTGCGAACAGGCCCTGGATGCTGATCGGCTTGGCCAGGTGCAGATCGGCGCCGGCGTCCAGGCAGGCCTTGACCTGATGCGGCATGGCGTTGGCGGTCAGGGAGATGATTGGCGTGCGCTTGACGTTGCGCGCTTGCTCCCTGGCGCGGATCTGGGTGATGGCGGCCAGGCCGTCCAGAACCGGCATCTGGGTGTCCATCAGCACCACGTCATAGGCGTTGCGATCGAAGGCCTCGATGGCGGCCTGGCCATCGACGGCGACCGTGACGTCGGCGGCGTCGGCCAGCATCATGACGATCACCTTCGGGTTGGTGGGGTGGTCCTCGGCCAGCAGAACCCGCAGGCGGCGGTCCAGCGCCCATTCGGTCGAGGCGGTCGCCATCGGCGAGATGTCCCTGGCATGGCCGGCCGAGACCACGGCCTGGAAGGTGAACGCGGCGCCGATGCCGGGCAGGGCGGCGCAGGCGATGTCGCCGCCCATCAGCCGGGCCAGGCGCCTGGCGATCGGCAGGCCCAGCCCCGTGCCGCCGACCTTGCGGGTCACCGAGCCGTCGGCCTGCTGGAAGCGCTCGAACAGGCGGTCGCCGGTTGCGGCGTCGAAGCCCTCGCCGGTGTCCTCGACGCAGACCGTCAGGTCGATCCGCCCGTTGGCCTGGACCTGGGTTCGCGCCAGGACCTTCACCGCGCCAGTGCTGGTGAACTTCACGGCATTGCTGGTCAGGTTGGCGATCACCTGGCGAACCCGCAGGGCGTCGCCCACAACGTGGTCGCGGAAGCCGTCGGCGAAGGTCAGCTGGAAGTCCAGGCCCTTGTCCTCCGCCACGGCCCTGAACACGGCGACCGCAGCGGTGATCGCCTCGCGCAGGTTCAGCGGTTCCTCCGAGAGCTCAAGGCCTCCCGCCTCGATCTTTGACAGGTCGAGGATATCGCTGAGCAGGATGTTCAGCGTGCGCCCGGAGTTGAGGATCACCTCCATCATCCCGCGCTGGGCCTCGTCCAAGGCCGTGCGGCTGAGCACCTCGGCCATGCCGACCACGCCGTTCAGGGGCGTGCGGATTTCGTGGCTCATATTGGCCAGGAACTCGCTCTTGGCGACGCTGCCGGCCTCGGCCTTCTGCAGCGCCTCGGCCAGGGCCGCAGCGCTGGCCTTGCGTTCGGTGATGTCCTCGCAGATCACCAGCAGGTGCTGGCGGCCATCCGCGCCCGGAATGGCGATCTTGCGGGTCTGCAGCCAGCGGCGGCCATTGTGCGGCGTGTCGAGCGGCTCCTCGTCGATCGTGACCAGCTTGCCGCCCGCGATGACCTGCCGGTCGACGGCGGCGAAATAGTCGGCCTGTTCCTTGGGGAAGAAGTCCTGGTCGCTCCTGCCGAGAAGTTCGGTGCGCGGCACGCCCAGCTGCTGTTCGGCGGCCCGGTTGACCAGCAGGAACTGGCCCGTTTCCCCGTCCTTGACGAACAGCATGGCGGGCGTGTTCTCGATCACGGTGTCGAGGAAGCCCTGGGCGGCCAGAGCCTCGGCCTCCCGCTGGCGCAGGTCGGTGATGTTGATGCAGGTGGTGGCCAGACCGCCGGCGGGCGTGCGCCGGTTTTCGAACCGCAGATGCTCGCCGGAGTCTTCGCGGATATTGTCGGCATGGTCCAGCTTGCGACGCGCAAGCTGGTGGGCCAGCCAAGCCTCGCAGTCGTCCGCCGCCTCGGGGTAGCGACCGGCGGCCAGGCCCGCGCGCAGCAGGTCCTCGAACCGCGCCCCCGCCGTCAGGGTGACGCCCCACCGGGCCCAGAGGCGGGCATAGCGCGCGTTCCAAAACACGCAGCGGTCGTCTGCGTCGAAGACCACGAAGCCCTCCGGCACGACATCGAGCGCGTCCTGCAAGCTGGCCTCCCTTGCAGAGGCCTGGTCCAGGTTACCGGCGATCATGAAGCCTCACATTGCGCGCGCGGCGTTTACGTTGAGCTTCAAGGGTTTAGAGTGGCTGAACGCAGTTCGCCAACCCCGGGTCTGCGGCAATTTGTCCCGTGTGGTGAGGGGGCTATCCCTCGGCCCGGGTCAGCTTCCAGCGGATCTTCGCCCCGACTTCCGGCCGCACCTGGCTCTTGAGCACGATCTGGCCGGCCTTGCGCGCCTGGCCGTGGTCGAAGTGGGCCGAGGCGGCGATCTCCACGTCGACCGCGTCGTTCCTCAGCCACCAGCCGATATTGGATGGACCGCGAATCAGCACGCTCTTGCCGTCGCGGGCGATCGAGGCGCGGGCGTCGGGATGCAGGTGGAAGCGGGCGGCGAAGGGCAGGTAGCGGCGCGGGCCCAGGGCATCGCCGGGAACGAGGGGGATCAGGCTGTCCTCGCCGCGCAGCTCGTCGGCGGCGATGTCGAGGAACAGCCGGCGGGCGTGCGACAGGCCAAGGCGCCTCCAGCCGTCATGCATGATGTCCAGCCAGACGCCGTTGTCGGCGTCGTGGCGCTTGACCTCGACGGTCGTGGCACCGTCGACCAGCCATGGGCCCAGGGCGTGGGCGCGGAAGCCCGACAGCGGCCGCCCGGCCGAGCCGTCGCCGACCGACAGGGTCGAGGCGGCGTCGGACAGGCGAAAGGCGTGGGCGCCGCCGGCTTCAGGGCTCCAGCCACAGGAGGTGATCAGCCGGTCCTTGCCACAGACAATCTCGACGGCGGCGGGCTGGGCGCAGGCGGCGCGGCTCAAGGGGCCGATAGCCGGTATCCCCGCGTCGGCCATCACCTGGATGCTGGCGCCCTGCATGCGCTCATAGCCGCTGTGGACAGCCGAGTGCGGCGGGCGCGGGCCGGCGTCGTCATGGGCCAGGGCTGCGGCGATGCGGCTGCCGGCCACGGCTTCGCCGCCGTGGAAGGCCGCCAGCTGGCCGTCGGCCAGGGTGAAGAACCGCGCCGCTGAGGCCAGGCGGTCGATGGCGCGTGACACCGCTTCCGGTGAAGGCCGCCCGCGCTGGCCCAGGGCGTCGTCGAGGGTCAGCAGGTCGAACAGCAGTTCCAGCCCCGCCTCGGGCGAGCGGCTTGCGTGGCCGCCGTCGCCCAGCACAATGCGGTCGATCTCGCGGGCGATGATCTTCAGGCCCGGGTCGATCAGGCGGTCGCCGGGCTTGTCGGACAATACGCAGCCGGCGATCGTGGCGGTGACGGCCCGCTCCAGCGCCCGCTCGGGCGCGTCGGAGGCCTTGCAGAGCTGGCGGGCCTGGCGGGCCAGATCCATCGACAGGTCGGCGATCTCGGCGTCGGAGCCTTCGGCGGCCATGGCGCGTGCGGCGCAGGCCAGGTTGAACACCCGCCGCTCCAGGCATTCGCCGCTCCAGGAAAAGGCGTTCCAGCGACCAAACACGCGGCGCCAGTCATCCAGCAGGCCCAGGGCGCGGCGCGCCCCGCCCGCGCTGATCAGGTCGGGCAGCCAGTCGAACCGGTGCAGGGCCAAGGCGAAGCGGCGCGTCGGGCTGGGGGTGTCGAAGGGATCGCCCGCTTCGCCCAGCCGCAGGGCTCCGCCCGACAGGGTCATGACTCCGGCAAGGATCTTGCGGCCATGTTCGGGATCGACCGTGCGGGGATCGTGGGGATGGGCCGCCAGGCCGCGCGGCCTGGGCAGGGAGATCAGCAGCCGGTGCGGCGGCGAGCCGAACCACTCGCGCTCGACATGGCTCTTGATATTGGCGCCGATCGCCTGCGTCAGCACACCGCCGCGCGGGAGCGCCGGGAGTCTGGGCAAGCCGCGAGCGAAGCGTTCGGCCACCATCAGGGCGATCAGCCGCCCTTCAGCGCGCGGATATTGTCGGCATAGGCGCCGGGGCCGCCTTTGAATACCGCCGAGCCGGCCACCAGGACCGTGGCGCCGGCGGCGACACACTGCGGGGCGGTCGCCGGGGTGACGCCCCCGTCGACCTCGATGATGATGTCGAGGCCGGCCTTGTCGACCATCTTCCGCAGGGCTTCAACCTTGCGCAGCTGGCCGGGAATGAAGCTCTGGCCGCCAAAGCCCGGATTGACCGACATGACCAGCAGCAGGTCGACGTCCTCGAGGATCCACTCGACAGGGTCGATCGGGGTCGAGGGGTTGAACACCACCCCGGCCTTGGCCCCCAGTTCGCGGATGCGTTTCAGCGACCGGTGCAGATGCGGCCCGGCCTCGGGGTGGATGCTGATGATATCCGCGCCAGCGGCGCGGAAGGCTTCAAGATATGGGTCCGCCGGACTGATCATCAGGTGGACGTCGAACGGGATGCTGGCGTGCGGCCGGATCGCTTTGACGATGTCGGGGCCCAGGGTGATGTTGGGCACGAAATGGCCGTCCATCACGTCGACATGCACCCAGTCGGCGCCGGCCGCCTCGATGGCGGCGACCTCCGCGCCCAGCTTGGCGAAGTCGGAGGCGAGGATGGACGGGGCGATGAGCGGTGCGGCGGTCATGTCCTTGGCTTAACCGGGGTCGCGGCGTGGGACAAGCAAGCGCGTTGTCGCGCCGCCGCTCTTAACCCTGCCTGACGAATCGCGCCGCGAAAAAGCCGTCCTGGCCGCCGTCCAGCTGATGCGGCAACAGGCGCAGCGTGCCCCGCGCGGTCAGGCTGGCGGTCGGTGCGCCGGCTTCACCCGAAGCGATGGGATCCAGGCGCATGTCGGGCCGTCGGGCGAGGAAGGCCTCGACCTGGGCCTCGCCCTCCTCGGGTTCCAGCGAGCAGACGCAATAGACCAGGCGACCACCGGGCTTGGTCCTGTCGGCGGCGGCGTCAAGCAGGCGGGCCTGGACGCCGGCCAGGCTGGCCACGTCGCCGGGACGGGCCGCCCACAGCACGTCGGGGTGGCGGCGGAAGGTGCCTGTAGCCGAGCAGGGGGCGTCCAGCAGGACGGCGTCGAAGGTGCGCGGATCATCCCACGCCCCGGCGTCGGCGACCACGACCTCGGCGGTCAGGGCCATGCGCCGGAAATTGTCGGTCAGACGCTCCAGCCGAGCGGCCGAGCGGTCGACAGCGGTGACGATGGCACCGGCGGCGGCCAGTTGCAGGCTCTTGCCGCCGGGCGCGGCGCACAGGTCGACAGCGGTCTCGCCGGCCTTGATGTTCAGCAGGCGGGCGGGGATGGCGGCGGCGGCGTCTTGCACCCACCAGCCACCTTCCTCGAAGCCCGGCCAGGCGGCGACATCGCCTTTTCGCGCCAGGCGCAAGGTTCCGCCGGGCAGCACCTCGCCCTCGAGGCGTTCAGCCCAGGATTCGGCCAGGGCGGGATCCTTCAGCGACAGGTCGGTGGCCGGCTCGTTGGCGATTTCCGAAGCGACCAGACGCGCGGTCTCTGGACCCCAGGCGCTGGTCCAGCGCGAGATCAGCCAGGGCGGCGCCAGGTGTTCCGGATCATCGGACGGCGGACCATCGCGCAGCAGGCCGCGCAGCACGGCGTTGACCAGGCCCTTGAACGGCCGGCTGGTCTTGTTGACTCCGGCCATTTCAACACTGGTGGCGACGGCGGCGAAGGCCGGCACCTCCAGATAGAAGGCCTGGACCACGCCCAGGCGCAGCAGGTTGCGCACGCGCGGCGGCGGCTCCCTCTGCAGCTTGGCCGACAGGGCGCGGTCGATGGGCCCCAGGCGGCGCAGGGCGGCCATGGCCAGGGCGCGGGCGAAGGCGCGCTCACGCGGCTCCAGGAAGCGGAAACCGTGGGCGGATGCGGCTTCGTCGAGGCCGCCGCGACGCGACAGGGCCGCGTCGATGAGGGTAAGCGCGGCTTCCCGGGCGGGGAGGCCGTCATTGAGTTCTTGGTTCACCGCCCCGCCGTGCCTTGTGGCGCGGCCCAGCGCAAGGGCCTTGGATGATTTGGCGCAGGCTTCATGCTATGAAAGCGGCATGTCTGAGATTGAAAACACCCCGCCACCCGTCGATCTGGGGGCCGCCCCCGACAAGGTCCTGACCCCGGCCGCCCAGCGCGCGCTGGAGGAAGCCGCCGCCCGCCGCGCCGCTGCGCAGGCGGTAGTCCTGGCCGACGAGCAGGGCGGCCGCGACGGCCCTGAGCCGACGCGGTTCGGCGACTGGGAGCGCAAGGGCGTGGCGGTGGATTTCTAGCCCCCCACTCTTGAGGGGCTATCGCCCTGCCTCAGAGTGGGAGCGGCCAGCCTGTACTAAACCCCCGCCATTTCTGCGATCACCTTCAGCGTCGCCTCACGCGGGTCGTTGGCCGCCGTGATCGGGCGGCCGCAGACGAGGTGGCTGGCGCCGGCGCGCAGGGCGTCGGCCGGGGTGGCGGCGCGGGCCTGGTCGTTCTTGGCCGACCAGTCGGGACGCACGCCAGGGGTCACCACCAGGAAGTCGGGCCTTGAGGCACCCTTGGCGATCTCGCGGGCCAGAGCCGCTTCGTGCGGGCTGGAGACCACGCCGTCGACGCCGCAGTCGATGGCCTGGCGGATGCGGCGCTCGACCAGATCCCGAGCCCCGAACGCGTAGCCCATCTCACTGAGGTCGGCGTCGGTCAGGCTGGTCAGCACGGTGACCGCCAGGATCTTCAGGTCGGACGAACCCCGCGCCAGCACGGCCGAGCGCATCACCTGCGGTTCGGCGTGGACGGTCAGCAGGTCGCAGCCCGCCCCGGCCAGAACCCGGGCCGAGCGCTCCACGGTCGCGCCGATATCGTGCAGTTTCCAGTCGAGGAAGACCGACTTGCCGTCTTTCTTGAGGTCGGCGGCCAGGCCCATGCCGCCGGTCGCCAGCAGCTCCAGCCCGATCTTGTAGAAGCTGACACTGTCGCCAAGCCGCTCGACCATGGCGCGGGCCTCGTCGACAGTGGGCAGGTCCAGCGGGATGATCAGGCGCGGGTCGGCGGTCATGGTCTTGCCCCGGGGGGTTGGCGCGCGGCGACGCTTCACCTTAAGACAGGCAAGGCCGAACACCGAAGCTCTGGGCGCGTTGAACAGATAGGAACGTCGAATGACCGAGGCCACACTTGCCGTCAACTTCTTCGTCGCCCTGTTCGCCCTGATCGACCCGATCGGCAATGTGCCACTGTTCGCCGCCGCCACCCTGGGCGCGGCGGCCGCCGGCCGTCGAATGGTGGCCGTCTATATCGGCCTGTTCATGGTCGCCTTCCTGGTCTTCTTCTATTTCACCGGGGTGGGCCTGCTGGCCTTCTTCGGCATTTCCATGCCGGCCTTCCGCATCGCGGGGGGGATCATTCTGTTCATCCTGGGGCTGGACATGGTGCGTGACGACTTCACCACCATGTTCGCCGACGCGGCCGAGGGCATCGAGGGCCAGTCGACGCGGGTCTATGCCAAGGCCCGGTTCGAGCGGCTGATCGTGCCGTTCGCCATGCCGCTGCTGATCGGACCCGGCTCGATCTCGACGGTGATCATCTATGCCGCCGAGGCCAAGGAATTTGGCGCGGCGGGCATGGCCCTGGGCGTCGGGGTGATCGCGGCGGTCTCGGTGGTGACGGTGCTGACCTTCTGGGCCTCGCCCCTGATCAGCCGGCTGCTGGGCCGGATCGGCATGAGCATTGTGGTGCGGGTTCTGGGCCTGATCCTCTGCGCCCTGGCGGTGCAGTTCGTCATGGTCGGCGTCGCCGACGCCACCCGCGGCCTGGTGCGCCAGGACGCCAAGGCACCCTATGCGGAAGCGAAATGATCCTTCTCCCCTTGCGGGAGAAGGTGGCTCGCGCAGCGAGACGGATGAGGGGTTTCACCTGATCCGTCCGTGCGACCCCTCATCCGTCGCCTGACGGCGACACCTTCTCCCACAAGGGGAGAAGGGCGCTAAACCTTCCTGAAGCGGTTGCCCTGGTTGGCCATCAGGGCCAAAGCCCAGTCATCGGGCAGGATCTTGGCGATGGCCGCGATGGTCTTGTTGGGCGCGCCGGGCACGCAGACCGGGCGGTTGGCTTCGACGGCTTCGTAGCCCGAGGCGGCCACCTCGTCGGCGCCCAGCCACAACCATTCGGGCAGGGACTGGCTGACCTGGGCGCGGGTGCCGTTGACGTCGTGGAATTCTGAATAGGTGAAGCCGGGGCACAGGGCGCTGACATGCACGCCGGTGGCCAGGTTCTCCAGGTGCAGGCTCTGGGAGAACTTCACCAGAAAGCCCTTGGTCGCCGCATACAGGGTGTGGCCGGCCGCGCCCGGCACAAGCCCGGCCAGCGAGGCGACATTGACGATGCGGCCGAACCGTCGCTCGACCATGCCCGGCAGCACCTTGTGGGTCAGCGCGCAGACCGAGGTCAGCATCACCTGCAGGAACTTGCCCTGATCGGCCCAGCTGGTGGTGGCATAGGTTCCGGGCAGGCCATAGCCGGCATTGTTGACCAGCACATCGACGACGCGGCCCTGGGCCTCGACCCCGGCCAGCACGGCGTCGACTCCGGCCGGGTCGGCCAGGTCTGCGGGGATGGCATAGGCCTCGACGCCGAAGCGCAGGCGGATCTCGGCGGCCAGGGCTTCCAGACGGTCGGCGCGGCGCGCGGTCACGGCCACGTCATAGCCGTGGCTGGCCAGGATGCGGGCGAAGGCGGCCCCGATGCCGGCGGAGGCGCCGGTGATCAGAGCAAGGCGGCGGGCCATGAAGCGGTATCCGATGCGAAAGCGAAACGACGCTGGAGACCAGCACGGCAGCCGATTTGGTTCAAGAGAACCGGGGTGTTGGAAGGCTTTGGTTTAGTGCGCCGCCGCCAGCAGGTCTGCCACGGTGATCTGGCCCAGGCGGTCGTGGGCGGCGGTGTCGGCGGCGGTGATGGCGGCGCGTACGGCGTCGGGGATCTTTTCGCCGACTGGGCAGCCCTTGACGCCCGGAGGGGCGACGCCGAGGTGGGCGCAGCCCTTGACGGCCCGCAGCACCAGGTCGAGCGTGATCTCCTCGGGCGGTCGCAGCAGCCAGGCGCCGCCATTGGCGCCGGCCCGGGCGCCGATCAGGCCGGCCTTGCCCAGCATGGCGGTCACCCGCCGCACGACGACGGGATTGGTCGGCACCGAGGCGGCCAGCTCGACGCTCGCGACCGCACGATCAGGCGAAAACGCCTGCTTGTGCGCCAGATAGGCGAGGGCGTGAGCCGCCACGGGAAATTTTTGGCTGTCGGACATCTCTGCAGAAACCTAAGGACGATATGCGCGCGTTCAATCAAAAACTCGCCGCCGACCGATTTGCCTGCTAGCGCCAACACGGCGTCGCGATTGAACCCGGATCAGATTGGGTGTATCGCGCCGCGCTTGATCGATATGGGCCCGCCGCTCGCATTTTGCGAGAGGGGACGTCCGGAGACATTGAATGGCTTCCGAAGCCTCCAGCGACCCGACCCCGGATTGCGCGCCCCCCTCTTCCGACATTCCGCAGCAGCACGGGCCCGTTTCGAAGGGGCACGGCTTCTTCGCGCTCGCCCTGGGCTCGGTCGGCATCGTGTTCGGCGATATCGGCACCAGCCCGCTCTACGCCTTCAAGGAGGCGCTGCACGCGGCGGCGCACGACGGGGTCACCCGGTCTGAGATCTATGGCGTGGTGTCACTGGCCCTGTGGGCGCTGATCCTGGTCGTGACGATCAAATATGTCATCTTCATCATGCGGGCCGACAATAAGGGCGAAGGCGGCGTGCTGTCGCTGATGGCCCTGGCGCAGCACGCCATGGGCAAGCGCACCGTGCTGGTCTTTGTGCTGGGCGTGGCCGGCGCGGCCCTGTTTTATGGCGACGCCCTGATCACCCCGGCCATGTCGGTGCTGTCGGCCGTCGAGGGGCTGAGAACCATCCCGGCCCTGGCCTCGGGCGTCACCAATCAGGTGGTGCTGTTGATCGCCACGGTCATGCTGCTGGGCCTGTTCTTCATCCAGAGCCGCGGCACCGCCACGGTGGGCAAGCTGTTTGGTCCGGTCTGCGCCCTGTGGTTTGGCGTGATGTTCCTGCTGGGCGCGGTCAATCTGGCCCAGAATCCCGGTATACTGATGGCGATCAGTCCGCACTATGCGGTCGGCTTTCTGGCCGAGCACGGCCTGACCGGCTTCATCGTGCTGGGCGCGGTGTTCCTGACCGTCACCGGCGTCGAGGCCCTGACCGCCGACATGGGCCATTTCGGCCGCTGGCCGATCCAGGCGGCCTGGCTGTTTTTCGTCCTGCCGTGCCTGACCATGAACTATCTGGGTCAGGGGGCCTTCGCCCTCACCACCCTGAATGCCGCCGAGGCCGCAGGGCAGCCGATGCCGGAGCTGAACTGGTTCTTCGAAATGGCCCCGGCCGTGTTCCGTCTGCCGCTGGTGCTGCTGGCCGGCGCGGCCACTGTGATCGCCAGCCAGGCGGTGATCACCGGCGCCTTCTCCCTGACCCAGCAGGCCATCCAGCTGGGCCTGCTGCCGCGTCTGGACGTGCGCCGCACATCGGAAACCCAGTCGGGCCAGATCTTCGTGCCGCAGCTCAATACCATGCTGCTGTTTGGCGTGCTGGCGATCATGTTCACCTTCCAGACCTCGTCGGCCCTGGCCCACGCCTATGGCCTGGCCGTGACCGGCACAATGATCGTGACCACCTGCATGGCTTTCATCGTCATGCGCCGCCTGTGGAAGTGGAGCCTGCCGCAGGCCCTGTGCTTCCTGATCCCCTTCCTGACCCTCGACGTCGTGTTCCTGACCGCCAACGCCCTGCGCTTCTTCTCGGGCGGCTGGCTGCCGGTGCTGATCGGGGTGGTGCTGTTCATCATCATGGCCACCTGGGTGCGCGGCTCGCAGATCCTGACCGCCAAGACCCGCCGCGACAGCGTGCCCCTGGCCGACCTGATGGAGATCCTCCGGGCCCGCGCGCCCCACCGCGCCCCCGGCACGGCGATCTTCCTGACCTCCGACCCGGACATGACCCCCGTCGCCCTGATGCATAACCTCAAGCACAACAAGGTGCTGCACGAGCGCAATGTCATCCTGACCGTGCGGACCGGCGACACGCCGCGCATCGCCGACGACGACCGGGTCAAGATCGAAAAGGTCAATGACGACTTCAAGAAGGTCGTCATCACCTATGGCTTCATGGAAAGCCCCAACCTGCCCAAGGCCCTGGCCGTGTGCCGCAAGCAGGGGCTGAAGTTCGACATCATGGCCACCAGCTTCTTCCTGGGCCGCCGCTCAATCGTGCCGTCGGCCAATAGCGGCATGCCGCTATGGCAGGACCGGCTGTACATCTTCCTGATGCGCAACGCCGCCAACCCGACCGACTTCTTCAAGATCCCGCCCGGTCGCGTGGTCGAGCTGGGCGCGCAGGTGACGGTCTGATGAGCACGGCGCTTCGCGTCATCGGTGACGGCCTGTCGATCGCCGCCCTGGCCATCATCGCCTCGACCGCCCTGCAGGCCTGGAAGCGCATCCCCAGGGGTGTGACCATTCCCATGCACTGGGGCCGTGACGGCCAGCCCACCTGGCGGACGTCGCGGGTCGTGGGACTGCTGTGGATTCCGGCGGCGGCCATGGCGATCATCTTCGCCTTCACCCTGTCGGGGGCGACCTTCCGCGCCCAGGGACTGGAAGCGGTGATGCTGCTCTGCGTGCGCGCCTCTCTGGCCGCGATTCTGGCGATGGCCCAGCTGGCGCACCTGCGCGCCGTCATCCGCACGCTGCAGGGCGAGGACCGGCTTTAGGGCCTGGCCCCATTAGCACTTGACCCGTCGCCCCCGGCGCCCTTGAACGCGCCCGACTTTGTGTTTCCTCGCTAAGGAGCCCGCTCATGGCTGACAAGTCCGTGAAGAAGGTCGTGCTCGCCTATTCGGGCGGCCTCGACACCTCGATCATTCTGAAGTGGCTGCAGACCGAATATGGCGCGGAGGTCATCACCTTTACCGCCGACCTGGGCCAGGGCGAGGAAATCGAGCCGGCGCGGGCCAAGGCCCTGGCCGCCGGCGTCAAGCCCGAGAACATCTTCATCGAGGACGTGCGCGAAGAGTTCGTGCGCGATTACGTCTTCCCGATGTTCCGCGCCAACACCGTCTATGAGGGCCAGTACCTGCTGGGCACCTCGATCGCCCGTCCGCTGATCGCCAAGAAGCAGATCGAGATCGCCCGCAAGATGGGCGCCGACGCCGTCAGCCACGGCGCGACAGGCAAGGGCAACGACCAGGTGCGCTTCGAGCTGGCCTATTACGGCCTCGAGCCCGACATCACCGTGATCGCCCCCTGGCGCGAATGGGACTTCAAGTCGCGCGAGGCCCTGCTGGAGTTCGCCGAGCAGCACCAGATCCAGATCACCAAGGACAAGCGCGGCGAGGCCCCGTTCAGCGTCGACGCCAACCTGCTGCACAGCTCGTCCGAGGGCAAGGTGCTGGAAGATCCGGCGGTCGAGGCCCCCGAGTTCGTCCACATGCGCACGATCGCGCCGGAAGATGCGCCCGACAAGCCGCACGTCTTCACGATGGACTTCGAGAAGGGCGACCCTGTCGCCATCGACGGTGTGGCCCTGTTGCCGGCCGCCCTGCTGACCAAGCTGAACGAACTGGGCCGCGACAACGGCGTGGGCCGGCTGGACCTGGTGGAAAACCGCTTCGTCGGCATGAAGTCGCGCGGCGTCTACGAGACCCCGGGCGGCACCATCCTGCTGGCCGCCCACCGCGGCATCGAGTCGATCACGCTCGATCGCGGAGCCATGCACCTGAAGGACGAGCTGATGCCGAAGTACGCCGAGCTGGTGTACAACGGCTTCTGGTTCACGCCGGAGCGCGAGATGCTGCAGGCGGCCATCGACTACAGCCAGGCCAAGGTGTCGGGCCAGGTGCGGGTCAAGCTCTACAAGGGCAATGTCTCGATCATCGGCCGCACCAGCCCCTATAGCCTGTACGACCAGGACCTCGTCACCTTCGAGGAGGGCAAGGTCGCCTACGACCATCGCGACGCCGGCGGCTTCATCAAGCTCAACGCCCTGCGCCTGCGCGTGCTGGCTAAGCGCGATAAGCGCACCAGGGAGTAGGTACACGCCCAGGCTCCTCCCCCTCTGGGGGAGGTGGCCCGGAGGGTCGGAGGGGGTCAGCGCGGCTTATGCCGGATTAGCCCCCTCAGTCGCTCTGCGACAGCTCCCCCAAAGGGGGAGCATCTCCAGCCTCAGATCCGGTTGTACGGGTACCGGTCGCGGATCACGCGCTGGAAGAACCGGCCCTTCGACGCCGACCGCACGAAGGCGAGGCTGACGCGGGGCGGCACGCCGACATAGACGTATTCATCGCCGTCGTGGAACGTGACGAACAGCTTGCCATGTTCGGGGCTGTAGTCGATCTCGGCGATGGCCGTGGAGTGGACCTGCATGGCTGGAAGTCTCCGCGAAAAGGACCGGGGTCGGACTCAAAGCGACGATAAGCCCGATCGGGTTCCCGGCCTTGTTCGGACAGGCCCTCACCACGGTTAAGCTGGTCTCGCCCGCCGATTGGTGATGATTTAGCCCCTTGTCGGCGAACCGCCTTTGCGTTGGCGCAAAAGAGCGGGCCGAAAGGGGAGAAACACAACATGCAGCCACATTCCTGGGTCGCCGTCGTCACGCTGGTCGCTCTGCTGGTCTATGTCTGGATGGGCGTTCGCGTCGGCGGGGCCCGCAAGAAGAGCGGCATCCACGCTCCGGCCATGACCGGCGATCCCGAGCTGGAGCGCCACATCCGCGTTCAGGCCAATACGCTGGAATGGCTGCCGATCTTCCTGCCCTCGCTGTGGCTGTTCGCGATCTACTGGAACGACATGGTCGCCGCGATCCTGGGCGTCATCTGGATCGTGGGTCGGGTGATCTACGCCCTGGGCTATGCCGCCTCGCCGGACAAGCGCGAGCTGGGCTTCATGATCCAGATGGCGGCGGCGGCGATCCTGCTGTTTGGCGCCCTGGGACGGGCGATCTGGATGCTGGCGACGGTGGGCGGCTAAACACGGCTTTTCGACGGGCGGGGCCTCACCTATAGCGTGGCCATGGCTCTTCCCGTCGATCCCGCCCGCTACGGCGCCTTCCTGGCCGCCATGTTCGTAATGGCCATCACGCCGGGACCCGCCAACCTGTTCGCCATCGCCACCGGCATGGAAAAGGGCAAGGGCGCGGCGCTGCTGGGCGTGGTCGGCATGAACTGCGCCACCCTGATCTGGTTCGTCGGCTCGGCCCTGGGTCTGGGCGCCCTGATCATCGCCTTTCCCCAGGCCTTCCATGTGCTGGCCCTGGCCGGCGCGGCCTATCTGGTCTGGCTGGGCCTCAAGTCGCTGTGGGCCGGCTGGAAGAACGCCGAAAGCCACGCCGTCGCCACGGTCAGGGCCGGCAAGTCGGCCTTCCTCGACGGCTTCACCGTGCAGATCGCCAATCCCAAGGCCCTGCTGTTCTTCACCGCCGTGCTGCCGCCATTCATCGATGTGAACCGGCCGCTGGTCCCGCAGCTGCTGATGTTCGCCTGCGCCACCATCGGCATGGACCTGATCAGCATGAGCGCCTACGGCCTGGGCGGCGCGGCCCTGTCGACCCGGATGAACGAGCCGGCCTTTCGCCGGGTCTTTGCTTTTGCGGTTGGCGCGCTGCTGATCGGCGCGGCGATCCTGATCGTTTCGCGGGGCTGACATCAAACGCCTTGGCGAAACCACAAAGCGTCGCCAGAGTTAGGGTCTGGGCCCGCGACGTCGGGTTGTGGAGTGCTGTCCATGTCTCTGAAGAAAGTCGCCCTCGTGGCGGCGATGGTCGTCGCCGCCGGACTTTCGGCCTGCGCGACCGCTACGCCCTACCAGCCCAAGGCCACCTCCGGGGCGGCTACCGGCGGGTTCTCCGAACTGCGTCTGGAGGCCGACCGCTATCGCGTCAGCTTCGCGGGCAACAGCCTGACCTCGCGCGAGACCGTCGAGCGCTACCTGCTGTATCGCGCCGCCGAGCTGACCGTGCAGCAGGGCGCTGACTGGTTTGAAACCGCCGACCGCCGCACCGATCGCACGGCGCGCACCGTGATCGAGTCCGATCCCTTCGCCCGTCCGGGCTTTGGCTATGGCTATCCCTACAGCTACTGGCGCCCGTCGTGGCGCTATTTTGGCCCCAGCTACGGCTGGCGCAGCTGGGACCCCTTCTGGGGTGACCCCTTCTTCGCCGATCGCGGTCAGGTGCGGACGATCGAGAAGTTCGAGGCCGGGGCCGAGATCGTCATGCATAAGGGCAAGAAGCCCGAGGGCGATCCGCGCGCCTATGACGCTCGCGAGATCATGACCAACCTGGCCAGCAGCATCGTGCTGCCGGCGGTGAAGAAGTAGAGTAGTCGGGGGCGATCACTTGCCCCCACCGGGTCGCTTTGCGACCGTCCGCCCCCGGAGGGAGCGGATGAATCATCTTCCCCCTCCGGGGGCGGAGCGCCAAAGGCGCGGAGGGGGCAAGTGACAACCCCCTCCGCTTTACCGTCTTAGCGCGGTGCCATGCGGATGCCGCCGTCGAGGCGCACATCTTCACCGTTGAAATAGTCGTTGGTGATCATCGTCAGGGCCAGGTGAGCATATTCCTCGGGGTTGCCCAGGCGCTTGGGGAACGGCACCGAGGCGGCCAGGCCGGCCTTCACGGCTTCGGGCGCATTGTTCATCAGCGGGGTGTTGAAGATGCCCGGCAGGATGCAGTTGACGCGGATGCCCTCGCTCATCAGGTCGCGGGCGATCGGCAGGGTCATGCCCACAACGCCGCCCTTGGAGGCCGAATAGGCCGCCTGGCCCATCTGGCCGTCTTCGGCGGCCACCGAGGCAGTGTTGACGATGGCGCCGCGCAGGCCGTCCTGCAGCGGCTCCAGGTCCAGCATGCCCTTGGCCGACTTGGCGATGCAGCGGAACGTGCCGACCAGGTTGATCTGGATGATGCGGTCAAAGGCGTCGAGCGGGAAGTGCTTGGTCTCGCCGGTGGCCTTGTCGCGGCCGGCGGTCTTGGCGGCGTTGCCGGTGCCGGCGCAATTGACCAGGATGCGTTCCTGGCCGTGGGCGGCGCGGGCCTTCTCGAAGCCGGCGTCGACATCGGCGTCAGAGGTGACATTGACCTTGCAGAACACGCCGCCGATATCCTTGGCGACGGCTTCGCCGGTGGCTTCATTCATGTCGAAGATGGCGACCTTGACGCCGTGGGCGGCCAGGGCGCGGGCGGTGGCTTCGCCGAGGCCCGAAGCGCCTCCGGTGACGACGGCGGCGACGGTGTTGTCGAGTTTCATGGACGTTTCCCCAAGCTTTGCGTTTAAGGTTGCTGCTTGGAGAGGGTTTTAGACCGATGAGCGCCGACGCCAAACCGTCCCCCGACGTAAAGCGGATCCTCGACCCGTCCAAGGCGCTGGTTCCGGCCACTGTGCGGGTCAATGAGGAGCGGGTGGCGCGAGGCTTCCTGCCCAAGATTCGCAAGGTCGCGGCGAAGATCCCGTTCGCCGCCGACGCCCTGTCGGTGTGGTGGTGCGCCCGCGATCCAGCCACCCCGATGGCCGCCAAGGGCATGATGATGGCGGCCCTGGCCTATTTCGTCCTGCCCACCGACGTGATCCCCGACATCCTGCCGGCCCTGGGCATGACCGACGACGCGGCCGTCATTGCGGCGGTCATCGCGATCGTCGGCAGGAACCTCAAGGCCAGCCACAGAGAGGCCGCCAAGGCGTTCCTGGCCAGGCTCTCCGCCGATGACTGAGGCGACTTGAGCTCAGACCCGAGCCTGCCCTACCAGTATTTTTCCATGATCTCGCCCGCCCAGTCGGGCTCGCGGTGTTCGCCGCGCGGGGCAAAGCCGCTCATCACCGGCTTGATGTCCAGCACCGGCGTGCCGTCGATGGCGTCCAGGCCCTCGACCTCGAGGCTCAGGCCGTCCACCGCCACGATGCGGCAGACCGTGACGCCGATGCGGTTGGGCCGGTTCTTGCCGCGCTGGGCGAAAATGCCGATTTTTGGCCACGCCTTATTGCCGCGCGGATGGCGGGCGCCGGTCACGATCTGGTCGTCGGTGACCCTGTCGAACACATAGATCACCTCGGCGTGGCTGAAGGTCTCCAGTCCCATCAGCGCCTCGGCGTCGAACCGGGCCGGATCCAGTAAGATTATCGCGCGGCTCCTGCCCCAGTCGTCGTCTTCTGGAACGTCGCGCCCGCCCTCTACCCGGCCGATCGGCGTCATGATGATGGACATGTTTTTCTCCGCCGGATCATTCTGTACCTACCCGTGAGGCTGTCACCAAGGCTGGCCTATGATCGAAGCTCTTCTGCGCAAGATGATCAAGTCCGGCGATCTCGTCGTGCATCTGCCCGGCGGCCGCACCGTGCAGGCGGGGGACGGGGCCGTGGCCTTCATGGCCTCCGACGCCATCCTGTCGTTCGAGCTGTTCAAGGGGGCCGGGCTGCTGGGCTCGCCGCGCCTGACGGCCTGGGCCATCTGGTTCCTGTACTGGGGAGGTCAGGTCGGCATCTGCTGGGGGATGCTGGGGGCCTGACGGATCGTCCGGCCGCGCTTGGCGTTGTCTGGCTCATGACCCAGGATCTCAATGCCACAGGCCGGCAGGATGGCCCCCTCGACGATCACGTCGAGGACGCGGTCCAGTCCCTGACCGATCTGCATGCCGAACATCATGCCGGCTCCTCGCCCCTGCAGAAGGTGATCGACAGGATCACCGATCTGATGGGGCGACCGGCCTTCGCCTTGGCCCTGGCCAGCACGGCGGCGATCTGGATCGCGATCGCCAGCCAGGCCCACAAGGGGGTTCACGACCCGGCCTTTGCCTGGCTGGAACTGGCCGCCACCCTGGCGGCCCTGTTCGTGGCGGTCCTCATTCTGGTCACCCAGAGGCGGGAAAATCACCTGTCTGAGCGCCGCGCCCAGCTGACGCTGGAAATGGCCATGCTGGCCGACAAGAAGGTCGCCAAGCTGATTGAACTGCTGGTGGCCCTGCGGCGCGACATGCCCGCCGTCCACGACCGGGCGGATGCCGAGACCCAGGCGATGATGACCCCCGAAAACCCGCGCGAGGTGCTCGACGCCTTGAAGGCGCGCGATCCCCAGGCCGGGGATTAAGGCCCGGCTCGCAGGGCCCGGCTAGAGCCCTTTCCGACCGGATGGCTTCATCAGGGTCGGGCGAAAAGGGCTCTAAATCAAAAGTTTAGAGCGTTTTCCGATAACCGTTTCACACTTATCGGAATACTCTAGGCCCTATTCCACCGTCACCGACTTGGCCAGATTGCGCGGCTGATCCACATCGGCGCCCTTCACCACGGCCACATGATAGGCCAGCAGCTGGATCGGGGCTGACATCACCAGGGCCGAGATCAGGGGATCGCAGGCCGGGGCGGTGATCACCACCTTGGCGCCGGCCGGGGCGTGCCGGGCCCCTTCGGTATCGGTGATGAAGATCACCTGGCCGCCGCGGGCCATGACCTCGCTCATGTTCGAGGCCGATTTCTCGAACCAGCTGTCATAGGGCGCCAGGATGACGATCGGCGTCTCGTCGTCGACCAGGGCGATGGGGCCGTGCTTCAGCTCGCCGGCGGCATAGCCCTCGGCGTGGATATAGCTGATTTCCTTGAGCTTCAGCGCGCCTTCCAGGGCCAGGGCCGACATCGGTCCACGGCCCAGATAGAGCACGTCGCGGGCCTTGGCGACCTCGGCGGCGATGTCCTTGATGGCGTCTTCCAGGCCGATGGCCTCAGCGATCAGGCGCGGGGCTTCCAGCAACACCCGGACCAGGCGCTGCTCCTCGGCCTCGTCGATCCGGCCGCGCGCCTTGGCGGCGGCGATGGCCAGGGCGATCATCACGCTGACCTGGGCGGTGAAGGCCTTGGTCGAGGCGACGCCGATCTCGGGACCGCAGTGGATCGGCCAGACGACGTCGACCTCGCGGGCCATGGTCGACTCGGTGGCGTTGACGACCACGGCGCTCTTCATGCCGGCCGCCTGGCAATAGCGCAGGGCCGCCAGGGTGTCGGCGGTCTCGCCCGACTGCGACATGGCGATGGCCAGGGCGCCGGGGCGGATGGCCGGCTGGCGGTAGCGGAATTCCGAGGCGATCTCGACATCGACCGGCAGGTCGGCCAGCTGCTCGATCAGATAGCGACCGATCATGCCGGCGATATAGGAGGTGCCGCAGGCCACGATCTGGATGCGTTCCAGCGCCGCCCAGTCGATGCCGCCGGGCACGGTCGCGCGGGCCGTGATCGGGTCGACATAGGCGGCGATGGTGCGCTGGCAGCCTTCCGGCTGGTCATGGATTTCCTTCTCCATGAAGTGCCGGTAATTGCCCTTTTCCATCAGCACGGCCGAGGCCGGGACGATCTTGATCGGCCGGGTGACCGGCTGGCCGGACGGATCGAAGATCCGGGCGGCGTTGTGATCGAGGATCACGTAGTCGCCGTCCTGCAGATAGGCGACGCGGTTGGTGAACGGGCCAAGGGCCAGGCCGTCGGAGCCGACGAACATCTCGCCCTGGCCATAGCCCACGGCCAGGGGCGGGCCGTTGCGGGCCGCCAGGATCACCTCGTCCTCGCCGCCGATCAGCACACACAGCGCATAGGCACCGCGCAGGCGGTCCAGGGTGGCCTTGAAGGCGTCCAGCGGGGAGAGGCCCGTGGCCAGTTCGGCGTCGAGCAGATGGGCGACCACTTCGGTGTCGGTGTCGCTGGCAAAGTCGCGGCCGGCGGCGATCAGTTCGGCCTTCAGCTCGGCGAAGTTCTCGATGATGCCGTTATGGACCACGGCTACGCGGCCGACGATGTGCGGGTGGGCGTTGCGCAGGGTCGGGGCACCATGGGTGGCCCAGCGGGTGTGGCCGATGCCGGTGGTGGCGATCAGCGGCTCGTGGGCCAGCACGCTTTCCAGTTCCCGCAGCTTGCCGGGAGCGCGGCGGCGCTGCAGCACCCCGTCGACCTGTCCGGCGATGCCCGCCGAGTCATAGCCGCGGTATTCCAGGCGCTTGAGGCTCTCGACCAGGCGGTCGGCGACAGGCTGGTTTCCGACGATGCCGATGATGCCGCACATGCCATGGTCCTTTGTAAATCGCGCCGGCGGGGATTATGGCTACCTGCGCGGGATAGTCGTCGGCCGGGCTTTAGCATTCGTGCAGACCTCTCCCACATAAATCTGCATTTCGGATCGTTTCGCGATCCGCCTCCAGACCAGAGCGACCATGAGCAAGCGCGCCTATTTCGGCACCGACGGCATCCGCGGCCAGGCCAACCAGCACCCGATGACCGCCGAGGTCGCCCTGCGGGTGGGTCTGGCGGCCGGAAAGCTGTTTCGCTCGCAGGACGACCGCCGCCACCTGGTGGTGATCGGCAAGGACACCCGGCTGTCGGGCTACATGATCGAGCCGGCCCTGGTCGCCGGCTTCGCCAGTGTCGGCATGGATGTGCGGCTGTTCGGGCCGCTGCCCACCCCGGCCGTGGCGATGATGACCCGCTCAATGCGCGCCGACCTGGGCGTGATGATCAGCGCCAGCCATAACGACTTCGCCGACAACGGCATCAAGCTGTTTGGCCCCGACGGCTACAAGCTGTCGGACGCCCAGGAGCTGAAGATCGAGGCCCTGATGGACGAGGGCCTGCAGGAGGGCCTCGCCCCGCCGCGCGGTCTGGGTCGGGTCAAGCGCATCGACGACGCCCAGGCCCGCTATGTCGAGATCGTCAAGGCGACCTTCCCGCGCCAGCTGTCCCTGTCAGGCCTGCGGATCGTCATCGATTGCGCCAATGGCGCGGCCTACAAGGTGGCGCCCGTCACGCTGTACGAGCTGGGTGCCGAGGTCATTCCGCTGGGCGTTGATCCCGACGGCACCAATATCAACCACGAATGCGGCTCGACCCATCCCGAGGCCATGGCCAAGCTGGTGCGCGAATACCGCGCCGACATCGGCATTGCCCTGGACGGCGACGCCGACCGGCTGGTGATCTGCGACGAGAACGGCCAGGTGGTCGACGGCGACCAGATCATGGCCATCATCGCCGCCGCCTATGTCAAGGCCGGCAAGCTTAAGGCTGGCGGCGTGGTCGCTACGGTGATGTCCAATCTCGGCCTCGAGCGCTTCCTGGGTGAACAGGGCCTGACCCTTGAGCGCACCAGCGTCGGCGACCGCTATGTGATGGCCCGCATGCGCGAGGGCGGTTTCAACCTGGGCGGCGAGCAGTCGGGCCACCTGATCCTGTCGGACTTCTCGACTACGGGCGACGGCCTGATCGCGGCCCTGCAGGTGCTGGCGGTGATGATCGAGACCGGCCAGCCGATGAGCGCCCTGGGTCGTCAGTTCGAGCCCGTGCCCCAGCTGCTGGAAAACGTCCGCTTCACCGGTGGGACCAAGCCGCTGGAGGCCAAGGCGGTGAAAGAGGCCATCGCCGACGGCGAGGCCCAGTTGAACGGCGCCGGCCGCATCGTCGTGCGCCCCTCCGGCACCGAACCCCTGATCCGCATCATGGCCGAGGGCGACGATCCGGCCCTGGTCCGCAAGGTGGTGAAGTCGATCGTCTCGGCCGTGAAGGCGGCCTGAGCAAGCCCGGGGTCGCGACCGCCATGACGGCCGCGACCCCGCTCCGGCGCTAGAACCTTGCCGCCAGCGAGACACTGTAATTGCGGCCCGGCTGGGTATAGGCGCCCTTGACGGTCGAGTTGTCGGCTAGGCCGCGCGCGTCGCTCCACCAGGCATAGGTCTCGTCCGTCAGGTTGAAGACCCCGCCGCGCACGGTGATCGCCTCGGTGAGGTTCCAGTAGGCCGTGACGTCATAGACGGTGAATGCTGGCGGCATCCAGCAATAGTCCGACGACGCAAGGGGCACGCCCGTCGCCACGCACTTTACGCCCGAACGACCGGCGGACTGGCGGTCAGAATGGACGGCGCTGAGCTGGCCGCCGAACCGGCCGTTCGGGTCGCGATAGGCCAGCCCGGCCGTCAGCTTGACCGGATTGATCGAGGTGAGCGGCGTCTTGACCCCGTTGATCTCCGCATTGCCACGCGCATACGAGGCCGCGCCTCGAACGGTGAAGCCCTTGCCTAGGGCGACATCGGCGGTCGCCTCGGCGCCGGCGATCTCCGCCTGGGACAGGTTCACATACTGATAGACGGCGGGGTTGGTCGGGGTGAACGCACCGCTCACCTGCTTCATCTCGATGAAGTCGTCATACTTGCCGGTGAAGCCCGTGACGCCGACGCGCCAGGTTCGGCCATGCAGCCGGGCCCCGGCCTCGAAGGTCTGACTGGTCTCGGGCTTCAGGTCGGGGTTGGAGATCGACACGTAGTTCGAGGTCAGGTTGGAAAAGCCGTTGTTGACTTGAGACGGGGCGGGGGCCTTGAAGCCTGCGGCGGCGTTGGCGAACAGGGTGACCAGGTCAGTCGCCTTCCAAACCACGCCCAGCTTCGGGGTCAGGTGCGTATCGCTCTGGCTGGCCGGGACGTTGGCGGTGAACCGGGCGTCGCGTTTGGGTTCCAGCTTGAAATAGTCCAGGCGTATGGCCGGATAGAAGGTCACCGACCCAAAGGCGATCTCGTCCTGCAGATAGGCTCCGGCCAGGGTGTAGTCGGTGGTCGGGAAGGCCCGGGTGGGGAAGACCTCACCGGCCGGCGGAACCGTGCCGTCGCGCAGGCCCTCCTGACGAGTGATCGAGGCGTCGCCGCCCCAGACCAGCCTGTGGGTCATGGCGCCGAACCTCGCCTGGCTGTTCAGCTCCAGGGCGGCGCCGAACACGCGGTTGTCGAACGTCGCGTCGCGGGTGCGATCAAGGGCGGTATTGCGGTCCTCGGCTGAATACTGCCGGGTCTCGCTGTCCTGATAGTAGGCGGTCGTGGTCGCCGCATTGATCACCCCCTGGCCGCCGGTGAAGCGGTGATCGAGGGTGACGCGGTCGCGGCGTACCTTGTCGGAGGCGGTCAGCCCCAGGACGCTGGCCGGGGCCAGGGGCGGCTTGGCGATGGCGCTAAGAACATTCCATTCTGTACCGCTGTCGAGGTGGTCATAGGTCAGGCGGACGCTGTTGTCGTCATTCCAGTGGAACACGGCTCGACCGAGCAGGGCGTTGGAGTGGTTGTCCTCAGGATTGGCCGTCGTGCGGTCAGTATTGGCCGAGTCGTTGGTTCCGGCGGTCCCCTGGCCCTCGCCGTCGCGGCGCGTATAGGCCAGCAGACCTTCCCAGCGGCCTTGTCGGCCGGTGGCCAGCAGGCTCTCGGTGGTGCTCTTATCCGCCGAGGCATAGCCGGCGCGAGCCCGCAGGCTGAAGGCGTCTCCGGCCTTCAGCAGGTCGGACGGATCCTTGGTGAAGAAGCTGACAGAACCGGCCAGGCCGTCGCTACCATAGAGGGCCGAGGCCGGGCCGCGCACGATCTCGACCGATTTCAGCAGATCCAGGTCGACATAGTCGCCGCGTCCCATGTTCTGGGCGCCGAAGGCGTAGCCGTCGGGGACGCGCACGCCGTCCACCAGGATCAGAACCCGGTTGCCTTCCAGGCCGCGAATATTGAAGCCGGCATTGCCGTCCCGGCCGGTCGAGGATCCGGCGGCGGTGAACCGGGCCGGGGCCCGACGCACCGACACGCCGGGCTCGAAGCGCACCAGGTCCTTGATGTCCTTGACCAGGCCGTCATCGATCTCCTGGCTGGAGATCACGCTGGCCGTCACCGGTGCGTCGTCGAGCCGCTTCTCCGAGCGCGTGGCGGTGACGGTGACCTTGTCGACCTCGGTTGCGGCGTCTGTCGTGGTCTCGGCGGCAAAGGCTCCCCCGGCGGAGAGCAGAGCCGTCAGCGAGACGGCGGCCAAACGGCAGAATGGGTTTCGAGACATGCAGTCCCCCTTGACGGCTGCAGATGAGAACGCTTCGCATCTTTCGGGGGTCGAGCTACGGCCGTCTTGAGTCTTGGTCAAGCTAAATGAGATTGATTCTCAGAATCATTCACAATATGGAGGGCGGCATCTGTTATCGCACCTGGAGATCGTCATGCGACGCTCACTGTCACCCTTGGCTCCGTTTCCCGCCGGTCTCGCAGCGGCTGTCGCCCTGGGCGCGCACGGCGCGGCTCTGGCCCACTCGCCCTATCTGCTGCCCAGCACATTCGACGCCACGGACCGAAAGCTGGTGACGGTGCAGGGCGCGTTTTCCGAGAATGTTTTCAGCCCCGAAGTGGTGATGAAATCGGAGTCCTGGGCGGTGGTGGGGCCTGATGGGGTCCGCAAATCGCTCAGCCCCACCAATCTGCGCGAGGTGGCTCTGGTCGAGGCACCGATCGAGCAGGCGGGCACCTATCGCATCACCTCCGGCCTGCGTGTCGGACGCACGGCCAAGGCCGTGCTGGTCAAGGGCGACTGGGTGTTCGTCGAGGGGCCAAACGCCGCTCCCGCCGGCGCCACGCCGGTCGACATGCAGAGCCTCACCCAGGCCGAGGTCTACGTCACGCGTGGCGCGCCCAGCTCCGCCGCCCTGACTCCGATCGGCAAGGGTCTGGAATTTGTCGCCGTCACCCATCCCAGCAGTATTTTCACGGGCCAGAACGCCCTTTTCGTCGTGCTGTTCGACGGCAGGCCTCTTAAGACGCAAGCCATCACCCTGAGCGCGGGCGACGCGCGCTATGCCGAGGGCAAGCCCCCGTTCGTGACCCTGGTCAGCGACGAGCTGGGCCGGTTCGCGGTGAAGGTGGACCGCTCGGGCGTCTACCAGATGCAAACCCGCTATCGCGTCGCCCCGGTCGCCGAGGGCCAGCCCGGCCATAGCTACACCTACGCCCTGACCTTCGAATCCCTGCGTTAAGGACCTGCTCCCATGAAGCTCAAGACCCTCTGGCTGACCGTCGCCCTGCTCGGCGCTGCCGCCCCCGCCTTCGCCGCTTCCCACGCCCGCGACACCTTCATCAAGGAGCAGGACCGCAACGACGACGGCGTGGTCAGCAAGGAAGAATTCAAGGCCGGTCGCGAAAAGCAGTTCGCCGGAATCGACGCCGATCGGAACGGGGTGCTGTCCCAGGCTGAATATGTGGGCGAGTTCACCGTCCGCCTGACGGCGCGCCTGGCCGCCTCGACCCTGAACGCCGACAAGAAGGACGAAGAGCGCGGCCGCCAGCTGCGTCAGGCCGATGTGCGCTTCGGCGTGCTCGACAGCGACAAGAGCGACGGCATCACCGCCGCCGAATTCCAGTATTCCGGCTGGGGGATGTTCGTGACCCACGACAGCAACAAGGACGGCGCCGTCTCCGCCGCCGATCCGGTGACGGAAGACGCGGGCTGACCGCGCACGCCGAGGGCCCCCGACCTCACCCCAGCTTCGGAGCCTTCAAGCGGCGCTTGTTGACGTGGTGGCTGGGGGCCTGCGCCTCCACCTCCTCGGGATATTCGCCCTTGAAGTAGAAGCGCTGCCAGGCCTCCTTGGTGGCCTCGGGGTCGCGCTTGAAGATCAGGCTGTTGAACTCTGTGCGCTTCTCGGCCCAGACGTCGTACTGGCGGCGCAGGTCCAGATTGCTGTTCATCGAGCGGATCACCGGCTGGACGTTGTCCATCGCCTTGTC
>JANOSS010000080.1:0-9015 GCA_031415995.1 Caulobacter sp.
TTCCTCCGACGAGGCTTCCGGTGGTCCCGGATCAATCCAACGAACAGACCACCTTCGTCCCCGCCGCGTGACCGCGCGGCCCCGCTCAGCTCCATCCCCATCGCCGCTGTTGGGCCGGATCCAGGCGCCTCCCCCTGCGACGGGGACAAGGAGCAGTATCCATCAGGTTTTGGACCGGGGGATACGCAATCGCGAGAAAGTTGGAAGTGATTGATTTCGCTCACTTCGATTTGCTGAACGCAGAGGATAGAGCGCCCAGCGCCCACAAAGTCTTGTCATCCCGGAAGCCTCTCAGAGGCTATCCGGGACCCAGGGGCCGGCGCAGTGCGGTCGCCCCTGGGTCCCGGCTCTCCGCTGCGCTACGGCCAGGATGACAAGCTTTGTTCGTTGTCGAACACCCCTTCGCGCCGAAGGGAGCCATCCTTAAATCTCACAGCGAGACGAGCGCTGGTCTGACATGGACCCTTCTCCCCTTGCGGGAGAAGGTGGCCTGCGCAGCAGGTCGGATGAGGGGTTTCACGGCCTTGCCGGACAGAACTTTCGACCCCTCATCCGTCAGCCTTCGGCCGACACCTTCTCCCGCAAGGGGAGAAGGATCTTAGCCCGCTATCCACTCTTCTCGGCCGTTGCCAACGTCCGCGTCCCGCCCCCTACTCCGCCTCGCCCTTGCGCCGCAGGCACGGCTTGAGGATCACCTTGTCGATCCGCGATCCGTCCATGTCGACGATCTCGACGTCGAAGCCGCCCAGTTCGACGATCTCGCCCTCGCGGGGGATGCGGCCCAGGCGGTCGAGGATCAGGCCGGCGACAGTGTGGTAGCCGCCCTCAGCCTCAAAGGCTTCGCCCAGGGCGTCGTTCAGTTCCTGGATATCGAGGCGGGCATCGACCAGCCACGAGCCATCCTCGCGGCGCAGGATGCGGGTCTCCGTATCATCGTGGCTCTCGGGGAAGTCGCCGGCGATCATTTCCAGCAGGTCGATGGGGGTGATCACCCCCTGAACCGAGCCAAATTCGTCGACCACCAGGGCCATGTGCAGCGGGGTCTGCTTGAACAGCGCCATGGCGCGCAGCAGCGACATGGTCTCGGGGATGGCGATCGGCTGCTGGACATGGGCCAGGATATCAATCGGACCACCGGACAGGGCCGCGTCGAGCAGATCCTTCTTGAGGACCACGCCGATATCGCCGTCGAGATCATCATCGGTGGCGACCACGATGCGCGAATAGCGACAGCTGCGGATCTCGGCCAGGATCTCTTCGGGGGTGTCGGCCAGGGAGATCCAGAACAGGTCGCGGCGCGGGGTCATGGCCACCCGCACCGGGCGGTCGCCCAGGCGCAGCACTTCCTGGATCATCGAGCGCTCTTCGGGCTCGATCAGCCCGGCATCGGCGCCTTCGGCCAGGACGGTTTCGACCTCTTCGGCGGTCATGTCGTTGGTCCGCTCGTCGCGCACGCCCATCAGCTTGAGGATGGCGGCGGTCGAGACGGTCAGGATGGTCACGAAGGGGCGCAGCACCATGGCGACAATGGCCAGGAACGGCGCCATGCGGCGGGCGATGGCGTCGGGGAACAGCAGGGCCAGGCGCTTGGGCACCAGCTCGCCGAGAATGACCGAGACATAGGTCAGGCCGATGACCACCACGATGGTGGCGATGATCTCCGAATGCGGCCCGATCACCGGCATGGGCTCAAGCCACAGGTCCAGGGCTCCGGCGATGGTGGCCTGGCCATAGGCGCCGGCCAGGATGCCGATCAGGGTGATGCCCACCTGCACGGCCGACAGAAAACGGGTCGGATGTTCGGCCATGGCCAGGGCCAGCTTGGCGCCCTTGTCGCCGCGATCGGCGAAGGTCTGGAGCCGGGCCCGGCGGGCGGAGACCACCGCCAGTTCAGACATGGAGAAAACCCCGTTCAACAGAACGAGGAGCAACACGACAGCGAGCGCGAGGAGGATCATGGCCGGAGCGCGACCCGCGAAAGTTTAGGCGGTTTCGCGGTCAGGACGCGCTTTCCTTTTTTGGCCCGGCCGTTTGCTAGGCAAACGGTTGGGGGGCAATGACGCGAGACACCGAATGGCGACTGCGGCCCCTGCTTTCCAAGTGCGGCGAGGGCGAACCGTGGACCCACTATACAAAAAGAAATCGCCGCGGCCCATAGGGCCGCGGCGAGGTAAGTTTGGTCGGGGAAATTTAAGCGTCTTACGAGGCCGGACGGACCATCGTGGTCTTGTTCTTGGCGACGTTCTTCTGGGCTTCGTGCTGGCCGGGGGGCAGCGGGATCAGACCGCGACCCTGCAGATAGCCACCGCGACCCGAAGCGGCGTCCGAAGTGAACTCCGACAGGAACTCGGCCAGGCCCGGCGTGACGCCGATGCTGGACTTCTTGACGTAGATGAACAGCGAGCGAGCCAGCGGATAGGAGCCGTCCGAGATGGTCTGGGCGGAGGGCTTCACGCCGTTGACGCTGGCGCCCTTCACCTTGTCCATGTTCTCTTCGAGGAACGAATAGCCGAACACGCCCAGCGAACCGGGGGTCTTGGTCAGGGTGCCGACGATGGCGTTGTCGTTCTCGCCAGCGTCGATCCAGCCGTCAGCGCGCAGCGGATTGACCTTTTGCTTGAACAGCTTTTCGTTGTTCGAGCGCAGTTCGTCGGCGGTGGGGAACTTGCGGGCGCCGGCCTCGATGGCCAGTTCGACGAAGGCGTCGCGGGTGCCCGAGGTGGGCGGCGGGCCATAGACCTGGATGCGGTTGCCCGGCAGGCCCGGACCGACATCATCCCAGCTGTTGCTGGTGTTCTTCACGAACTGGCCACCCTTCAGGACCTGGGCGGCGAGGCCCAGATACAGGTGCTCGGTCTTGAAGTTGTAGTCAGCGCCGTCCTTGTCGGTGGCGACAACGATGCCGTCGAAGCCGATCTTGATCTGGACGATGTCCTTGACACCCTTGGCGGCGCAGGCGTCGAACTCGGACTTCTTCATCGGACGCGAGGCGTTGGCGATGTCGGGGAAGCTTTCGCCGGAGCCCGAGCAGAACAGCTTGATGCCGCCGCCGGTGCCCAGCGATTCGACCTTGGGGGCCTTCTTGCCGGTCTTCTTGGCGAAGTTCTCGGCCACGCGGGTCGAGAAGGGGAAAACGGTCGAGGAGCCGGCAGCCCAGACATAGTCGCGGGCGGCGTGGGCGGGGACGGCAGCGAGGCCCGACAGGGCCACGGCGGCGGCCGCGCAGGAAAGAAGCTTCTTCATGGAGAACTCCTGGAAATCTCTAAGGCGTGGGGAGGAAGCAGGCCACGCCAAGCGCGGCCTGCTTGATGTTCAGGTCTTAGAAGTCGAACTGGGCGCGCATCTGGAACGTGTCGACGTCGACATCGTTCAGCTGCGTGTTGACGCCCGTGGTCAGAGGGTTGTCGTTCTGGGCCTTGGTGTAGTTGGCCTGGAAACGAACGTAGGGGTGGGGATACCAGTTGAGACCAGCGGTCAGGGCGGTGTACTTGCCGGCCGTGGCCACGCCCTTCAGATCGGTCAGGTCGACCGAGTCATAACGCAGGGCAGCTTCCCAGGCGCCCATGCCGCCAGCGGTCATCGGCGACAGGATGCGGGTGCGGTTGAACTCGCCGCGAGCGGCTTCGTAACGGCGGGTCTCGCCGGTCAGGAAGAAGCTGCCGGTGACGTAGAAGGCGTCCAGATCAACGTCCGAGGCCGTACCGGTGCGGTCGGCGGTGACGCGGGCATATTCCGACTGCAGCGAGAACTGCTTGTGCAGCAGCACGGCTTCCAGGCCGATCGTCTTGTCGTGGACGCCGACAGCGCCCGACGAGGTGTAACGCGCGCCGTAGTTGGTGTTGTTGCGGACCTGGTAGGTGAAGTTGGCCTGGTCGCCGCGATCGCGGTAACGGCCCCAGACGCCCAGGTGAACGGTGGTGGTGTCGGTGACGATCGGCGCGATGGTGAAGCGGCCGTTGTAGCCGAAGGTTTCCTTCGAGCCGGTGGCCGAGTTGGTGGCGACGTCGGCGTTGTTCAGGCTGTCGCCCGACAGAGCGACGGCGGCGGTCCAGTTGGGGCCGTTCATCTTGTATTGCAGGTTCATCACGCGACCGGCGTTGATGAAGTCGTTGAACGCGCCGCGTTCCATCATCGTGTTGTAGCGCGAGGAGGTGATGTCTTCGAGCGACACGGTCTTGAAGTTACCGACGATGATCGAGCTGGTTTCAGTGGCCTTGTACTCGAGGGTCAGGTCTTCCCACTGAGTGGCACCGCCGCCGCTCGAGATGCTGGCCTCGGCCTTGTAGGCCCATTGACCGTTCCAGGTGCCTTCGACGCCCAGACGGGCGGTGCGCAGGCGGGTGTTCCAGGCCTTGAAGTCAACGCCGGTACCGGTGCGGTCGACGTCCTGATAGATGACGTCTTCGTACACGCGACCGCGGACCTTGAAGGTCAGGGTGTCGTTGGCGAACTGAGGCGCGCCCTTCCAGCTGGTGGTCGTTTCTTGGGCTTGAGCCGAAACGCCCAGGCCGAGTGCGAGCATGACGCCCAGCGCCGAGCCGCCGACCAGCGAGGTCTTGTTGATCATGTGAGAATTCCCCTTAAGGCTGCCCCTGGCCTCTCACCCCCTTGCGAGGAGCGGGATCAGGATAACAGCGGCTTACCGGGCTCCCATGACGGTTCAGGCACCGATTTGTGACAGCCTGACGACAAGCGTTTTCAAGGGGTTACCCTGTGGCCAACGAGCCACATAGTCCTCAGTCGTCAGAGTAAACGGCTACGGATGATCTGCGACAGCAGGTCGATCAGCGACACGGCCACCACGATCACCAGCACGATGCAGCCGGTCTGGTCGTACTGAAATCCGTTGACGGATTCGAGCAGCACCTGGCCGATACCGCCGGCGCCGATCAGCCCCAGCACGGTGGCCGAGCGGCTGCTGGATTCAAAGCGGTACAAGGCATAGCTGGTCCACAGCGGCGCGACCTGCGGGATCACGCCCCAGACGATTTCCTGCAAGGGCACGGCGCCGGTGGCGCGCACGCCCTCGACCGGGCCCTTGTCGATCGACTCGACGGCCTCGGCGAACAGCTTGGCCAGCACGCCGCCGGTATTGAACATCAGGGCCATGACGCCGGCGAACGGTCCCAGGCCCACGGCGGTGATGAAGATCAGGGCCACCACCAGGTCGGGCAGCGAGCGGATCAGGTCCAGCGCCCGGCGCACCGGCTGCTGGATCCACACCGGGGTGATGTTGCGCGCGCCCAGCAGGCCCAGCGGAATGGCGACGATGATGGCCAGGGCTGTGCCCCACAGCGCCATCTGGATGGTCTGCCACATCTTGCCGATATAGGTGGACCAGTCCATTTCCATGAACAGCTTGGCGTCACCGAACGGCGCGAAGAAGCCGGTGGCGAACTCGCGCATCCGGCCCGCTTCGGTGACCAGCTGCGGGAACTTGTCGATCTCGGCCGGCCTGAAGCTGATGATCAGCAGGCCGATCACCCCGCCCCACAGCAGGATGTCGAAGGCCAGGGCCGAGGCCGACTTCTTCGGCGGCGGCGGGATGGTGTCGCTGCTCATGGACAGGCTCAGTTGGCCGGCACGGGCAGACCGGCCTTGCCCTCGGCGGCGAGGCGCTCGGCCCTGACCCCGTCGAGAGCCTGTTGGGTGGCGGCGACCTTGGCCGCGTCGCCGGTTTCCTTGGCCAGGCCAAACTGCTCCAGGGCTTCCATTTCGCGCACCACCAGAAGGTGGGTGTTGTCGGCGGCCAGGAACCCGCCCATCGACAGCTTGGCCAGGTTGGCGCGCTGCTGGGCGGCCACCGGCGTATCGCCCTGGCCATAGGTCAGGAAGAACTGGCGGACCTTTTCCTTGGTCACCGGATCCAGCTTCTTGCGCCAGACGATCGGATCTTCCGGCAGGGTCGGCGATTCCCAGATCACCTTGACCTTGTTCAGCTGGGCCGCGCCGCGATCACCGTTCAGGCGCAGGGCCGTGGTGTTGTTGGTCGCCGCGTCCAGCTTCTTGTTGGCCACCGCGAACAGGTTGGCGTCATGGCTGGCGCTGAGCACCGTCTTGAAACAGGTGTCAGGCTTCTTGCCGGCCGGGATGAACACATAGGTCATCGGGGCCAGGGTGCCCGAGGTCGACTTCTTGTCGCCGATGCCGAAGTCGAGCGTCTTGTCGCACTTCAGGAGATCCTGCAGCGTCAGCTTGCTGTCGGCCGGCACGATGATCACCGACTTGTAGCCATCGGTGCCCGACGGATCGAAGGTGCGGGCGAAAACCTCGCCGTCCGAACGGCGAACCGCTTCCAGGCCCGACTGATTGGAGAACCAGCCCACATCGGTCTGGTCGGCGGCCATGGCCACGATCAGCGACGAATAGTTGGACGAGAAGAACGGCTTCACCTTCATGCCGGTCTGCTTTTCCATGTCGGCCAGGATGGGCTTCCAGTAGCTTTCCATGTTCTGGGCCGACTCGGTCGACAGGATCGAGAACACGATGGTGTCCTTGGGTCCCTCGACGACGGGCTTGGGCGAGCAGGCCGACAGAGCCATGGCGGCTGCGGCGGCGATAAACAGGCTGCGGCGGATCATTGCGGAGCTCCTTCCCAGAATACGTCCTCGAATTCCGGGCCGTAGATGTCGATGAGTTGTTCGCGTTTCAGACCGTCGGCCGGGCCGTCATAGACCTTCTTGCCGGCCTTCAGGGCCACGACCCGGTCGCAATAGCGCAGGGCGTAGTCGACCTGGTGCAGGGTGACGACCACGGTCAGACCGTCGGACTTGTTGAGATCGCGCAGGATCTCCATGACCTTGCGGGCCGAAACCGGATCCAGCGAGGCGACGGGCTCGTCGGCCAGGATGATCTTGGCCTTCTGGACCAGGGCCCGAGCGATGGCGCCGCGCTGCTGCTGGCCCCCCGACAGGGTGTTGGCGCGCTGGGCGGCATAGTCGGCCACGCCCACCCGGTGCAGGGCGGCCATGGTCGCGGCCTTGGTCTCGGCCGGCCAGGCGCCGAACACGCCGCGCCAGAACGGGATGCGGCCCAGAGAGCCCACGGCCACATTGCTGAACAACGACAGGCGGCCCACCAGATTGAACTGCTGGGCGATGAAGCCGATGCGAACCCGCGCCTTGCGAACCTGATCGCTGACCTTGCCCCGAGCCTGTACGGGTCCGCTGAAGGCGGTGATCACGCCGTCACCGCTCTTGTCGTCCTTGGGCGCGTCGATGGTCTGCAGACCATCGATCGAACGCAGCAGCGTGGATTTGCCCGAGCCCGAGGGGCCGATGAGCGCGATCATCTCGCCGCGACGAACGTCGAGCGAAACGGCGTCCAGCGCCCGGCGAGACCCAAAGGTCTTGGAGGCGGCGCGGATCGAAAGAACTGGGTCCGACGTCATGGTCGGGGCGAATCCTTAACGGGGTTTCTGGCCAAGGGGAATGCGTTCTCCGCTTTGGCGGCGGATCGCAATGGATTTGTGACGGCGGGTGGATCAATTCACCTCAGGACCCGCCCCCAAAAGGGACTTTACATCGGGGGACTATGCCCCTATTTCGCACGGCTCCGGCGGACCCGAAGTCCTCATAAGCGCTGCTAACGCCGGCTAGGTTTAACTTTTGCAGGGGTCTACGTGAATTGCACACGTACCATGAACCCCTGGACCTGGTCCGTGAGCGGTCACCGGAACGTCCTGTCGCACTCGTGCGGCCGGACGCGGTGTCCGTAGCGGCGCGCTGGTTCCAGGCTGAATTTAAAGGCGACGTCTTTTACGCGGTGAAGGCCAACCCTTCGCCGTGGGTGATCCGCGAACTCGTGGACGCCGGCGTTCGATCGTTCGACGTGGCGTCGCTCAACGAGATCGAACTCGTCGGCGAGCACGCGCCCGGCTCGCGCATGGCCTTCATGCACCCGGTCAAAAGCCGCGTGGCGATCTCGGCTGCCTATTTCGATCATGGCGTGCGGACGTTCTCGTTCGACACCCACGAAGAGCTGGCCAAGATCCTTGATGCCACCGGCAACGCCAAGGACCTCAACCTGATCGTCCGCATGGGCGTGCAGGCCGAGGGCGCGGCCTACAGCCTGTCGGGCAAGTTCGGCGTCGAGCCGCACGTGGCCCCGGCCCTGCTGCTGGCCGCTCGCCGCGCCACCCAGGACCTGATGGGCGTCAGCTTCCATGTCGGCAGCCAGTGCATGCGCCCCACCGCCTATCAGGCGGCCATGGCCCAGGCCTCGCGCGCTCTGGTTCGCGCCGGCGTGCTGGCCGATGTGGTGGATGTGGGCGGCGGTTTCCCGTCGATCTATCCCGGCATGGTGCCGCCGGACATGTCCGAATATCTGGCCGCCATTGATCGCGGCTTCGCCGAGATGATGGTCCACGAGTCGACCCAGCTGTGGTGCGAACCCGGCCGGGCCCTGGTGGCCGAAGCCTCGTCGCTGCTGGTCAAGGTCGAGCTGAAGAAGGGCGACGCGCTGTATCTGAACGACGGGTCCTATGGCTCACTGTTCGACGCGGCGCACATGAAGTGGCCCTTCCCGGTCAAGCTGTATCGCAAGAACGGCCCGGCGGGCGGCGAGATGGTCGAAGACAGCCTCAAGCCCTTCCGCTTCTACGGCCCGACCTGCGACAGTATCGATCACATGCCCGGCCCGTTCTATCTGCCCGAGAGCGTCGACGAGGGCGACTATATCGAGATCGGCATGCTGGGTGCCTATGGCGTGGCCATGTCGACCCGCTTCAACGGCTTTGGCGAGAACGAGACCGTCGAGGTCCAGGACGCGCCAATGGCCTCGATGTACGGCCTGGCCAAGCGCTCGATCCCGACCCACAAGCCGGAGTCGGAAGAGCGCAAGGTCGTTCGCTTCTCGCGCCCCAAGGGTGCGGCGGGCAAGAAGCGTCGTCGTCGCTGATTTGACGTGTTGAGCGTTTAGTTCTGCAGGCGCCGTGAAGACCCCCTCCGGCCCTCTGGGCCACCTCCCCCAAAGGGGGAGGATCTGACGCGCCAAGCTGCTCCCCCTCTGGGGGAG
>JANOSS010000081.1:0-8953 GCA_031415995.1 Caulobacter sp.
CCGGACCTATCGAAGACATAAAATGGCAGGAGTGGGGGGACTCGAACCCACGACTTTCGGTTTTGGAGACCGACGCTCTACCAGCTGAGCTACACTCCTGCAGACCATGGCCCCTTTCGGGTCCCGGTCTCTGGAAATGGATAACCCGCCGGAAGCCTTCAAGGGCCGCCAGCGCGCTGGGTCCAATCGCCAGAGCCGCGCCATTTAGCAGGGTCGTCTCCGCCGGGCAAGCGGCCGCAAGCCGTCTGCGTGGCCTTGGTGCCGATGAAAGTCCGCAAGAGAGCGTAGAACCCCGCCAAACAGGGCGTGACCAAAGGCCAGGGGTCGGAATGACGGGGCGTGGGCGCTAGACGGATCTAACGCGCTCATTCGCGCGTTGAGCCGACATGACCCAGTCCGCCAGAGCCCAAGACGCACCGGCACCGCTCGCGAAATCAGAGCGCGCCTCGAATTCCTCTGTCGAGAACGAGAATCTTCGGCCGCCCTCAAGCGACGGCAAGGCGCCGCGTCCGGCGACCGAGCCGCAAGGCAGCGAAGACAGCACCAAGTCTCCGAAGACTCGCACAGATCCTGGGTCGGGCGAAAGCTGAAACCGTCGGACGGTCGCTGACGCGCCGCCCGTCCCGGCCTGGATGTCTAGCCCGCCTTCTTTTCGGCCTTTTCGGTGGAGGCCGAGGTTGAGGGTGCCGCGCACTGAATGCCCAGATAAGACCACTTAACGTCCGTCAGCTGACGGCCGCACTCCGTGTTCTTACCCAGGTCCTTGCCCTGCAGAGAGATGGCCACGCCCTTTGAGGGATCCGGGGCCGGGCTGGCGGAGCTGATATCGTAATATCCACCCGCGCGACCGCGAACCACAAGGCACGACGTGGTCTCGACCGGCCGCACGCAGCCGGACGCCGTGACAGACTTGGCTTCCAAGATAACTTGCTGGGCCTGCGCGACTTTCGTCTTCGCGCCGCCATCACCACAACCGGCCAAACCAAACGCTAACAGACTGGCCGCTGCGGCGGCCCTCACGAACCTTACCCGCATACGTTCCTCCGTATCGTTGGCTCCGCGAACGAAGCAAAACGAAGTCTGCGCCCCCTTTGGGTGGTCGGCAATCACATTTTTGACGCATTTTGAAAAAGCGCAGCGTCGCATTTTGACGACTTTGCGAAAGATTTTCCCAAACCGTCATCAGAGGAGCTGAGTTGACTTCCTGGCCCCGCTCCTCAAATGAACCCAGCGTCGCCTCAGGGCCGTGGCGACGAGACTGGATTTACCTTTTCGCGCGTCTGCGCACAGGACCGACACATTGACGTTCACGGCCACCCCCGCCCCCGCTGCCCAAGTCCCCACTGCCCCGGTCAAGGAAGCCGCCCAGTCCGTGGAAACCGTGCTTTGGGTGAAGCACTGGACCGACCGCCTGTTCAGCTTCGCCATCACCCGACCGGCCAGCTTCCGCTTCCGCTCGGGCGAGTTCGTGATGATCGGCCTGCCGCCGCGCGAAGACCTGGGCGAGAAGAAGCCGATACTGCGCGCCTATTCGATCGCTTCGCCCAGCTTCGCCGAGGAGCTGGAATTCTTCTCGATCAAGGTCCCCGACGGCCCTCTGACCTCGCGCCTGCAGCAGATCCAGCCCGGCGACCAGGTACTGCTGGGCAAGAAGCCGACCGGCACCCTGGTTTTGGACGCGGTGCGTCCCGGCAAGCGCCTGTTCCTGTTCGGCACCGGCACCGGCCTGGCGCCCTGGCTGGCGGTGGCCCGCGATCCCGACGCCTATAGCCGCTTCGAGACAGTCATCGTCGCCCACGGCGTGCGCGAGGTGCAGGAACTGGCCTATCGCGACTTCTTCACCTCGGAGATTTTCGAGGACCCGCTGGTCGGCGACGAGGCTCGCACACAGATGGTCTACTACCCGACCGTGACCCGCGAGCCGTTCGAGCGCCAGGGCCGCTTCACCGACCTGATCGAGAGCGGCCAGCTGTTCCGCGACCTGGGCCTGGATACCGACCGGTTCGATCCTGAAAATGACCGCGCCATGCTGTGCGGCTCGATGGCCATGATCAAGGACACCGCCGCTCTGCTTGAGGCGCACGGCCTGAAGGAAGGCTCCAACGCCGAGCCGGGCGACTTCGTCATCGAGCGGGCCTTCGTCGGCTAGGGCATGACACCGGCGCCGCTCAAGAACCTCGCCGTCCAGGAGGCGCGCGCCCGCATGCTGGCCGACGCCGCGCCGCTGGGCGTGGAGACCGTCGCGATCGGCGAAGCCCTGGGCCGGGTGCTGGCCCGGGCCATCGACGCGACCCGCGACCAGCCGCCGTTCGTCGCCTCGGCCATGGACGGCTGGGCTATCCGTCGCGCCGACCTGGCGCCGGGCGCCAGCTTCCGCGTCGCCGGAGAGAGCGCTGCAGGCAAGGCCTTTCCCGGCGTCGTGGCCCAGGGCGAGGCCGTCCGCATCTTCACCGGCGCGCCCGTTCCGGCCGGGGCTGATCTGGTCGTCATCCAGGAAGAGGCCCGGCGCGACGGCGACACCGTGCGCTTTGCCCCCGACGACAATCCCCGATCCAATATCCGACCGGCCGGCGGCGATTTCCGATCCGGCGACCGCCTGCTGGAGGCGGGCGTCCGCCTTGATCCGTGGCGGCTGTCCCTGGTGGCGGCGGCGGGCCGCGCCACGCTGGCGGTCGCCCGCCGGCCGCGTGTCGCCATCCTGGCCACCGGCGACGAGCTGGTCCAGCCGGGCGACGACCCGGCCCCCGACCAGATCTTCGAGTCGGGTTCCATCGCCCTGGCCGCCCTGGTCGAGACCTGGGGCGGCTCGGCCCTGCGCCTGACCGCTGCCGCCGACAATGCCGAGGCTATCGCCGCCTCGGTGGCCGGCATCGAGGCGGATCTGATCGTCACCGTGGGCGGCGCCTCGGTCGGCGACCACGACCTGGTCAAGCCGGCCATGGAGCGGCTGGGCCTGACCCTGCGGGTCGAGACCATCGCCATCCGTCCGGGCAAACCCACCTGGTTCGGAACCTTGGCGGATGGCCGGCGCGTGCTGGGCCTGCCCGGCAATCCGGCCTCGGCCCTGGTCTGCGCCGAGCTCTTTCTGCGTCCGCTGCTGGCCGCCCTGACCGGGCGCGAACCCGCTCCGGCCATGATCCCGGCGCATCTGGCCGCGTCTCTGGGCGCCAACGGACCCCGCGAACACTGGATGCGGGCCAGCCTGTCGATCGATCCTCAGGGGCGAGCGATCGTCTCGGCATTCCCCGATCAGGATTCCTCGCTGGTCGGCGTCTTCTCCAGGGCCGATGCTCTGGTCCGGCGGCCGGTCAACGCGGCCGCCGCGTCTGCTGGCGACATCGTCGAGGTTCTGCCGCTCGCGCGGGCTTGAGAAAGCTTGGGGTGACGGGGAGGACGGCGGCGAGCAGGCGTGCTAAGCCCGGACGACTCCGGGTCTCGGCTGGGCGTTTCAAGTAGAGGTTTCGTCCATGGGTCGTGCGGGAAAGATCGCAGCGCATACGCTGCTAGCCTTCCTGGCCTTCCTGGCTGGCAGGGTCCTGGCCGGTGTCACGACGATCGACATGCACGTCTTGCCACAGGCCGCCCTGTTCGCCGTCTCGGCGCTGCTGGTCGAGCTGGTGCTTCGCGTCGAGCGGGTGCCATGGCGCTTCGTGGCGGCTAGCGACATCCTGCGTCTGGCCCGTTCGGCCTTCGTCACCTGTCTGGTTTTCGCCGCCCTGCTCTGGCTGGTCACCGCCCGGTTCGAGGGTCTTCGCGCCCTGATCGGCGCGTTCGTGATCCAGGTCTTCCTGCTCGCCAGCCTGCGGGTGGTGCGTCGCGGTCTGCATGAGCGCGTGCTGTTCGAATCGGTTCTTGGCCTGCGCACGGCCGCCGCCCATCCCGCTCAACCCCGCCTGCTGATCGTCGGCGCCGCCGCAGAGGCCGAAGAATTCCTGCGCGCTCCGACCGGCCTTGGCGAACGCTACACCCCGGTCGGCGTGGTCTCGCCGCTCGACCGGGAAACCGGCGACGAACTGCGCGGCGTCTGCGTGCTGGGCTCGATCGCGGCCTTCGACTCGGTGCTGGCGCAACTGCGCGAGGGCGGCCTGGCCCCGGCGGCCATCCTGTTTCTGGCCGACAGCCCGATGAGCGCTTTCGGCTCCGAGCGCCTGGGCCGGCTGAAGAGCGAGGGCATGCGCCTGCTGCGCCGCCATGGCGTGGTCGAGATGGGCCACACCGCCACCGGCCTGCGCGAAATCAGCCTCGAGGAACTGCTCAGCCGTCCGCCCGTGCGCCTCGATCCCGAGCCCGTCCGCACCCTGGTGGCCGGCCGCCGGGTTCTGGTCACCGGAGCCGGCGGCAGCATCGGCTCCGAGCTGTGCCGCCAGATCGCCGCCAGCGGCTGCGCCCAGCTGACCCTGCTGGACGTCTCCGAGGCCAACCTCTTCCACATCGACCGCGAGCTGGGCGAAGCCTGGCCCACCCTGTCGCGCCGCGAGATCCTGTGCGACGTCCGCGACGCCGCCCGACTGGACCGCGTGTTCGCGGCCGAACGCCCTGAGATCGTCTTCCATGCGGCGGCGCTCAAGCACGTCACCATGGTCGAGAATCATCCCTGCGAAGGCGCCCGCACCAATGTGCTGGGCACCCGTAATGTGGCGATGGCCGCCAAGGCCTTCGGGGCGGCGCACATGGCGCTGATCTCGACCGACAAGGCCGTGGCCCCGACCAGCGTCATGGGCGCGACCAAGCGTGTGGCCGAGGCCCTGGCCCGCCAGTACGGCTCCAGCCACGAGACCCGCGTCAGCATCGTGCGGTTCGGCAATGTGCTGGGCTCGGCCGGTTCGGTGGTGCCGCTGTTCCAGCACCAGATCGCCCGAGGCGGCCCGATCACCCTGACCGACGCCGAGGTCGAACGCTTCTTCATGACCATCCCCGAGGCGGTGCAACTGGTGCTGCGCGCCGTGGCCCTGTCGACCACCTCGTCCGAGCCGCCGGCCGGCGTGCTGACCCTGGAGATGGGCGAGCCGGTCAAGATCATCGACCTGGCCCGCCGCATGATCGAACTGCAGGGCCTGGTCCCCGACCGTGACATCGAGATCCGCATCACCGGCCTTCGCCCAGGCGAAAAGCTCACCGAGGTGCTGGTCGACGTCAACGAAGCCGCCAGGCCCAAGGCGCCGGGCGTGATCGAGGCCGCGCCGCTGACGCCGTGCCCGATCATCGACGCTGACCTGTTGGCCCTGCTGGAAAGCACCGCCATAGCGGGCGACGAATTTGGCGTCCGCACCCAGCTGTTCGCGATGGTCGACCGCATTCGCGGCACCGAGGTCGCCGCCCCGGCCAAGGCCCGCAGCCGAGCTTAGGGTTCAACCCAAGCGCTTTCCGATAAGTGTGAGACGGTTCGCGGATCGAAAAGCGCTCTAAACTTCCGATTTGGAGCCCTTTTTGCCCGACCCTGATGAAGCCATCAGGTCGGCAAGGGCTTTAGACCGCAATGCCGACGCTGCCGCTTACTGGAAGCGGACTCTTCAAAGGGCGGTTCTAGGGTCGCCAGCGGTCAAAGGCACAGGCACGCGATCCGGGCCATCCTCGCCGGCGCTCCTGAGAACACCTGCCTAGTGAAAATCCCGGCTCCTCTGCAGCCGCCCCGACACCCTGTGCCGTACGCGCGGCGCGGGCGCGGCAGGGTCCTCCTTCAGCCGTCCCAGCTCGGCCGACAGATCGGTGAAGTGCTCGGCGACCACGTGGATCACGCCTTCGGCCGATTGCACCCTGCCGTGCACGACGAGGAACGAGGCGGTCATCACCGTATTGCGGTCGGCCTCGAAGCGGTCCTTCCAGACCACGGCATTGGCCACGCCGGTCTCGTCCTCCAGGGTGACAAACACCACGCCCTTGGCGGTGCCGGGCCGTTGCCGGATCAGGACGATGCCCGCCACCGCGACGCGCTTGCCGTCCTTGATCCCCGGCAAGCGGTCGGCGGGGATCACGCCCATCCTGTCCAGCATCGGCCGGTAGAAGGCGCAGGGATGGGCCTTCAGCGACAGGCTGGTGGTGCGATAGTCCTCGGCCACCGCCTGGGGCAGGGCCATGACCGGCAGGCTGACCGCCGCCTCGAATAGCGGCAGCCCCGCCAGCAAAGGCGCCTGGACCGGGGCCTTGGCCTCGCCCTTGACGCCCTTGACCGCCCACAGGGCCTCGCGCCGGCTCAGGCCCGTTGACGCAAAGGCGTCGGCCTCGGCCAGTAGCTCCAGGGCCCGTTGCGGCACGCCGTATTGCGCGAAGTCGGCCGGGGTTCGCGCGCCCTCGTCGCGCGCCATGGCCAGCAGTTTGGCCTCGGCCTCGCGCACGCCCTTGACCTGGCGCAGGCCAAGCCGGACGGCCTTCCAGAACGGGCGGGTGTCGGGGTTGAAGAGCTTGTTCCCGGAAACCCTGTCATCCCCGACGAGCGCGGAGCGCGAAGATCCGGGACCGCCGGAAGCGCGGCGCTCTGGATCGGTCCCGGATAACGGCTGCGCCGTTTCCGGGATGACACGTCTGATGTCCTCCAGCGTACAATCCCAGTCGCTGCTCAGCACATCCGGCGGCCGCACCTCGACGCCATGCTCGCACGCATCGCGCACCAGCTGGGCCGGCTGATAAAAGCCCATCGGCTGGGAATTGATCAGCACGGCGCAGAACACGTCCGGCCAGGCCCATTTCATCCAGGCCGAGACATAGACCAGCTTGGCGAAACTGGCCGCGTGGCTTTCCGGAAAGCCGTAATGGCCAAAGCCCTCGATTTGCTTGAAACAACGCTCGGCGAAGTCGCGCTGATAGCCGCGAGAGGCCATGCCCTCGACGAACTTGTCGCGATATTCGGCGGGCGCGCCGAGGTTCTTGAAGGTGGCCATGGCCTTGCGCAGGCCGTCGGCCTCATCGGGCGTGAACTTGGCCGCCTCGATGGCCAGACTCATGGCCTGTTCCTGGAACAGCGGCACGCCGAAGGTCTTGCCCAATATGCCCCTCAGCTCGTCGGCCGGTCCGTGCTGAGGCGACGGCGCGGGCCATTCCACCGGGTCCTGACCGTTGCGGCGCCGCAGATAGGGATGGACCATGTCGCCCTGGATCGGGCCGGGTCGGACGATCGCCACCTCGATGACCAGGTCATAGAATTCCGCCGGCTTCAGCCGGGGCAGCATCGACATCTGGGCCCGGCTCTCGACCTGGAACACCCCGACCGAGTCGGCCTTGGTCAGCATGTCATAGACGCCCTTCACCTCGCGGGGGACGTCGGCCAGGTCGGTGATCGGCTGCCCATGCTGGGCGCGCAGCATGCCAAAGCCGCGCTGGAGGGCGGTCAGCATGCCCAGGGCCAGGATATCGACCTTCATCAAGCCCAGGCTGTCGATGTCGTCCTTGTCCCACTCGATGAAGGTGCGATCCTTCATGGCTGCGTTGCCGATCGGTACGGTCTCGTCCAGCCGCCGCTTGGTCAGCACGAAGCCGCCGACGTGCTGCGACAGGTGGCGGGGAAAGCCCAGCAGCTCGGTGGCCAGGCTGACGGCTCGGGCGATCTCCGGCGCGTCGGGATCCAGGCCCACCTTGCGAATATGCTCCTGCGGCAGGTCCGAACCCCAGCTGCCCCAGACGGTGGCGGCCAACAGTGCGGTGACATCCTCGGTCAGGCCCAGGGCCTTGCCGACATCGCGGATGGCGCTGCGCGGCCGGTAGTGGATCACCGTGCCGCAGATGGCGGCATAATCGCGGCCATAGCGGCGATAGACATATTGCATCACCTCCTCGCGCCGCTCGTGCTCGAAATCGACGTCGATATCGGGCGGCTCGCCGCGGTTCTCGGAGATGAAGCGGGTGAACAGCAGGCGGTGCTCGGTCGGGTCGATCGAGGTCACGCCCAGACAGAAACAGACCGAGGAATTGGCCGCCGATCCCCGCCCCTGGCACAGGATCCCCATCTTCCGCGCCTCCTGCACGATGTCGTGCACGGTGAGGAAATAGTTGGGGTAGTTCATCTTGCCGATCAGCCGCAGCTCCTCGTTCAGCTGCGCAACGACCGTTTCGGGAACACCGCCCGGATAGCGCCAGGCCGCGCCGGCAAAGGTCAAGTCGGTCAGGTGCTGCATGGCGGTCTTGCCCGGCGGCACCGGCTCGTCGGGATATTCCTCCTTCAGCTGGCCCAGGTCGAAGCCGATGCGCGAGGCGATCTCCAGCGTGCGCTCGACGGCGCGCGGCCAGCGCTCGAACAGGCGGGCCATTTCGGCGGGCGTTTTCAGGTGGCGCTCGGCATTGGCCTCCAGCAAGAAGCCCGCCTCGTGGATGGTGCAGTGCTCGCGCACGCAGGTCATCACGTCCTGCAGCGGCCGCCGTTCGGGCGCGTGATAGAGCACGTCATTGGTGGCCACCATCGGCGCCCCGGCCGCGCGGGCCAGCGCGTCCAGACGCGCCAGGCGCTGCAGGTCGCGGGCGGCATAGGCCCGACTGGCCGCCAGCCAGACCCGGCCGCGCAGCTCGGCGCTCATGCGGTCCAGGTCAGCGGTGAAGGTCTCATCCAGCTTGGCCGGCGGCACGATCAGGGCCAGCTGGCCTTCGGCATGCTGCAGGAAATCCTCCCAGTGCAGCTCGCACTCGCCCTTGCCGGCCCGGCGCTGGCCGACCGTCAGCAGGCGGGTCAGACGGGCGAAGGCCTCGCGGTCGGACGGGTAGCACAGCAGGCTGGGCGTCCCGTCGGCGAAGTCCAGCCGGCAGCCGGTCAGGGCGCGAACCTGCAGGGCCTTGGCCGCCGTCCAGGCCCGCACCACGCCCGACAGGGTGTTGCGATCGGCGATCCCGACGGCGGCCAGACCCAGGCCCTGGGCGGTCGGCATCAGCTCACCCGCGTGCGACGCCCCGCGCAGGAACGAGAAGTTGCTGGTGGTTTGCAGTTCGGCATAGGCGGGGGTCATCAAAGGTGGATCCTCCCCCTCTGGGGGAG
>JANOSS010000082.1:0-7142 GCA_031415995.1 Caulobacter sp.
GCTTGGCCCAATCCTCACGCAAGAACAGCTTCTGCGAAGCGGACAGGTCGAGCCGAAACGCAAAACACACATCACGGTCATCCGGGTTCGTCCCGGCCGCTTCGCGCCTCCCCACACCAACTCAGCGAGTGATCGCGTGAGCGCGAGAAGCCGTGTCCGCCAGACTTGCGTCCCTTTGGAGGGGCGGCGCGCGCGCGCCATATCCGACTCGGTTTCCACTCCACCGAAAACCGCGCTATGCAGCGCCAACCTCCGGACAGCCGGACTCTATCGAGATCCTTGAGACGCCCATGCCCAGCCTGAACGAGATCCGCGGAACCTTTCTCGACTATTTCGGCAAGGCCGATCACGCGATCACGCCGTCGGCGCCGCTGGTGCCGCAGAACGATCCGACCTTGCTGTTCGTCAATGCCGGCATGGTGCCGTTCAAGAACGCCTTCACCGGCGCCGAGACGCCCGCCTATCCGCGCGCGGTCAGTTCGCAAAAGTGCGTCCGCGCCGGCGGCAAGCACAACGACCTGGACAATGTCGGCTACACCGCCCGCCACCACACCTTCTTCGAAATGCTGGGCAACTTCTCGTTCGGCGACTATTTCAAGGAACAGGCGATCACCCACGCCTGGACCCTGCTGACCCGCGACTTCGCCCTGCCCAAGGACAAGCTGCTGGTCACGGTCTATCACACCGACACCGAGGCGGCCGATCTCTGGAAGAAGATCGCCGGCCTGTCCGACGACCGCATCATCCGCATCGCCACCAACGACAATTTCTGGTCGATGGGCGACACCGGCCCGTGCGGTCCGTGCTCGGAAATCTTCTTCGACCATGGCGCCCACATCCCCGGCGGCCCTCCGGGCAGCCCCGATGAGGATGGCGACCGCTTCATCGAGATCTGGAACCTGGTCTTCATGCAGTTCGAGCAGCTGGCCGGCGGCGAGCGCCTGTCACTGCCCAAGCCCTCGATCGACACCGGCATGGGTCTGGAGCGGGTCGCCGCCGTCCTGCAGGGCGTGCACGACAACTATGACATCGACATCTTCAAGGCGCTGATCGCCGCCAGCGTCGAGCTGACCGGCGTGAAGGCCGAAGGCGTCCAGGCGCCGTCGCACCGGGTGATCGCCGACCATCTGCGCGCGTCCTCGTTCCTGTTGGCCGACGGCGTCACGCCGTCGAACGAAGGCCGGGGCTATGTTCTGCGCCGGATCATGCGCCGGGCCATGCGCCACGCCTATCTGCTGGGCGCCAACGAGCCCCTGATGCACCGTCTGGCCCCGACTCTGGTGGCCGAGATGGGCCAAGCCTATCCGGAACTGCGCCGCGCCGAGGCCTCGATCGTCGAGACCCTGCGCCAGGAGGAAGAGCGCTTCCGCGTCACCTTGGGTCGCGGCATGGGGCTTCTTGACGACGCTACCGCCGGCCTGGACAACGGCGGCGTGCTGGACGGCGAGGTGGCCTTCAAGCTCTACGATACCTACGGCTTCCCGCTCGACCTGACCCAGGACGCCGTGCGGGCCAGGGGCATCAAGGTCGACACCGACGGCTTCGACGTGGCCATGGAGCGCCAGCGCACCATGGCGCGCGCCAACTGGGCCGGCTCGGGTCAGACCGGCGCGGCCGCCGCCTGGTTCGGCATCAAGGAACGCACGGGTCCGACCGACTTCGTCGGCTACGACAACACCGAGACCACGGGCGTGGTGAAGGCGATCCTGGTCGACGGCGCCGAGGCGCAGGCCGCTTTGGCCGGTACGAGCGTCGAGGTGCTGCTGGACCGCACCAGCTTCTACGCGGAAAGCGGCGGCCAGGCCGGCGACACCGGCGTGATCGAGGCCAATGGCAGCGTAAGCCGCGTGCTCGACACCCAGAAGCAGGCCGGGGAGCTCTATGTGCATCGCGTCGAGCTGGCCGGCGGCCTGAAGGTCGGCGACAGCGTCGTCGCCTCGGTGAACGCCGCGCGCCGCACCACCACCCGCTCCAACCACTCGGCCGCACACCTGGTGCACGCCGCCCTGCACCATGTGCTGGGTCCTCATGTCGCCCAGAAGGGCCAGATGGTCGATGGCGAGCGCATGCGCTTCGACTTCAGCCACGGGGGCCCGCTCTCGCCTGACGAGCTCGATCGCATTGAGACCGAGGTCAATGAGGTGATCCGTCAGAACGTCCCGGCCGAGACCAAGGAAATGGGCCCCCAGGAGGCCATCGAGGCCGGAGCCGTGGCGCTGTTTGGCGAAAAGTATGGCGACAGCGTCCGGGTGTTGACCTTGGGCAAGTCGCTGACTGACACCGCCAAGGCCTATTCGGTCGAACTGTGCGGCGGCACCCACGTGGCCCGCACCGGTGACATCGCCCTGTTCAAGATCGTCTCCGAGCAGGGCGTCGCGGCCGGCATTCGCCGCATCGAAGCCCTGACCGGCGAGGCGGCCCGTCGCTTCCTGCTGGATCAGGCCGGCGTCGCCAAGGCCCTGGCCGACCAGTTCAAGACCCCGGTGCTTGAGGTCGGCGCTCGCGTCGAGGCCCTGATTGCCGAGCGCAAGTCGCTTGAGAAGCAACTGGCCGAGGCCAAGAAGCAACTGGCCCTGGGCGGCGGTGGCGGCGCGGTCTCCGGTCCTGAAGACGTGGGCGGCACGGCCCTTATAGCCAAGGTGCTGGACGGCGTCGGCGGCAAGGAACTGCGCGGCGTGGCGGAAGAGTTCAAGAAGCAGCTGACGGGCGGCGGCATCGTGGCCCTGGTCGGGACCAGCGACGGCAAGGCCGCCGTGACGGTGGCGGTCACCGCTGATCTGACGGACAGGTTCAGCGCGGCTGAGTTGGCCAAGGCCGCGGTGCTGGCCATGGGCGGCCAGGGCGCGGGCGGCAAGGCCGACTTCGCCCAGGGCGGCGCGCCCGACGCGACCAGGGCCCAGGCGGGGCTGGACGCGATCAAGGCGGCCATCGGCGGCTCAGGCCTGTTGAGCACGTGAAAATGGAAACCCGCCGTCTCGCAGGAGGCGGCGGGCTTTTCTTTGCGATCAGCTGCTCAGGAATGCCGAAAGCTTGTTGCCGTCCGGGTCCCGGACATAGGCCCCGTAGTAGCCATCGCCATAGGCGGGGCGAGGGCCGGGTGGTCCTTCACACGTGCCGCCGTTGGCCAGGGCCGCAGCATGAAAGGCGTCGATCTGGGCGGCGTTATCAGCCTGCAGCCCAACCATGATGCCATTGCCGGCGCGCGCCGCCTGACCGTCATGGGGTTTGCAGATGAACACCTTGGCGTCGCCGCCTTCCGGCCCATAGCCGATCCAGTCGCCCTGCCGCCACAGGCGCTGTTGGCCCAGCACAGCGGAGATGGCGTCGTAGAAGGTCTGGGCGCGGTCCAGGTCGTTGGCGCCGATGGTAACGTAGCGGATCATGTTTGGTGTCCTCCTTGGCGACCCAGAGTAGCCGCAGGGCGGCGCTGGAATCCAGAACGAAAAGAGAACTAGCTGACACCTTGTGTCAGCAGCATCGCTACGGCTGACAAGGTGATGACCGCGAGGGCCGTGGTCAGGGCCACAGTCCGCGCCGCGCCCCGCGCGAAGACGCCCAGGGACCGGGTCTGGATGAAGACATTGACTGCCGTCGGCGTCGCGGCCAGCAGGGTGGCCCCCGTGCGGAAGGCCATCGGCGCGTCGGTCAGGCCTACAGCCAGCCAGGTCAGGACGGGCAGGGCCAGCAGCTTGGCGAGGGCGGCGGCCATCACCGGGCCGGAGCGTGGGACCGCCTCCACATCCGTCGAGCGCAGGGCCAGGGCCGCGCCCAGGGCCACCAGCGCCACCGGGCTGCCCGACACGGCGGCGGCGGCCACAGCGCGATCCAGCAGCGACGGGAGGCTCAGGCCCATGATGGCCATGCCTACGCCGATCAGCGAGGCGACGACGACCGGATTGGACAGGGCGCGCCACACCGATCCCGGGATCGAGCGACCGGCGGCCCAGCCCAGCAGGGCGATGCCGGTCGCGGCGACGATCACGAAGTCGACCGCGACAACGCCGGCCGCGAGGCGGGCGGGCTCGGGACCCAGCACGGCGGCGGCGATGGGCAGGCCCAGGAAGGCGCTGTTGCCCAGGCAGCCGGCCAGGGCTGCGCCGGCCCGCTCCTCGCGCGTCCAGCCCAGCGCCAGGCCCAGCACCAGCAGCCCCGCCATGACCAGCAGCGCCGCTCCGGCGAAGGCCGCAAGCCCCCAGGCCAGGGCCGGTCCCGGCGTTCCGATCCGCGACAGCGAATGGATCAGCAATGCTGGAAAGCCGATCCAGAACACGTAGGCCGACAGGCCGCGCGACATCCCCTCGTCCAGCAGGCGCAACCGGACCAGGGCCACGCCGGCGCCGACCAGCAGGAAAAACGGCAGGACCCGCGACAGGACGCCGAGCACGAGATCGATCACGAGGCGCTCTCTGGCGGTTGCAGGACGCCTCGCTCTATCACTTGCCGGCGGGGGCCGACCAGCCCGGCAGGGTCAGGCGATAGACGAGGATCAGATTGTCATTGTCGCCCGCAGCGCTGCCGTCGGCGGCCTTGATCCCCGCGTCGAAGGTGATGCCGCCGACCACGCCGGTGGCGGTCTGGAAGTCGTTGTCCGAGCCGATGAACAGGAACGCGTCGTTCGGCGCCTTGGGATCCAGGGCCGGAACCAGGGCCAGGGCCTCGAACTTTTCGGGCAGGGTGAAGGCGTTGGTCGCGGCGTTGTCGAGGTTGAGGCCGAAGCGGGCCATATGGGCGGGGTGGATCAGATTGATCAGCTCCACCTGTTTCACCGGCACGATGCCAGCCTCGAGCACGCCGTTGGGCGCGACCGGCTTGGTCGAGGTTTCATAGGCGGTCCCCGCGATATTGGTCGCGCCGGCGGTGTCGATCAGCAGCACGCTGCGATAGACGGCCGGACGGGTCGCGCCGCCGCCGCGGCCATTGCCGTCGCGGGCCAGGACCAGGAACTGGTGGTCGCTGAGCGCCAGGATCTCGGACTGGCCGGCGGTCTTGTCGGGCGCGGCGCCGTCGCCCTTGTTGCGGAACACCGGCAGCTGGAGCACATATTCGGCGACCGGCGCGGCCGGGGTGGCGGACTTGCGGATGTCGTACAGGAACAGTCGGGTATTGGCCCGCGTCTGGTCCATGTCCTTGCCGGAGGCCGAATCCTGCACCGTTGCGCTCTGCAGCAGGGCGGCGAGATGCTTGCCGTTTGGCGTGATGCTGACGCCCTCGATGCCCTGGTTGTTGCGACGGCCGGTTTCCGGGGCCTTGGCGCCGGTCAGCATGGCGGCCCCGCCGTTCATCGGCGCCACGGCCGCCACCGGGGCGATCACGCCCTGCAGCGCGCCGGCCTTGTCGAAGCGATAGATGGCCGCCGCATATTCGTCGGAGACGTAGACGCCGCCGTCAGCGGCCATGGCCAGGCCCTCGCTGTCCAGGCTGATCCGGCCGGCGGCGGCGGGTTCGGCGGGGTCGAGGCCGGTGAAGGTCTGGCCCTTGGCGTCCTTCAGCAGCAGGCCGCCGGTCGGGGTCAGTTTCACCTGCTCGGGGGCGACGGTCTCGGCTCCGGCATGGGGTGCGAAGGTGAAGCTGAACCTGTGCAGGCGGTTGGCGTAGTCGGAGGTGCCGACGATCGTGCCCACCCCGTTGGGGCCGCGATCGGGCAGGGTGGTCAGGCTGCCGGCATAGGTGCCGTCGGCCAGACGGCGCCAGTCGCTGATCGCCATGGCCGAGAACGAGCCCAGGGTGTCGCCATTGAAATCAACCCGCGCGGCCGACAGGCGCCCGGCCCCGACCAGACCGTGATTGACCCGCTTGACGCCGCCCAGTTCAACCGTGACCGCGCCCTCGGCGGTCGCCACGTTGGGCCGGGTATAGGCCGCAGGCTGGGCCATGGCTGCCGGGGTCAGGACCAGCAGCGAGGCGGCGGCGAGCAGTGTCAGGCGAGCAAGACGGGTCATGGTGACGGGTTCCAGCGAAGGGGTCCCAGCGCGGTTACCAGCCTTGGTTGACGCTTCGGTGACAGCGCCGGCCCTGCGCCTAACGCTCCTCGCGCGGCAGGCGAATATGCACCAGTTTCCAGGTGAACAGTTCGCGCCGCTCGAAGGTGAACACCGTCACGCGCTTGGCGTCGCCCGGCCGCTGCATCGCCACGCGAACGCGGTTGGGATCCCAGTAGGCTATGGTCGGATAGGGGCCGGAGACCACGGCCTTCAGCTTGCCGGTCACGGTTTCGGGCCGGGCCGGGCCGGCGGGCGCGGCGCCGGGCGCATAGCCCCGCGTCAGGGCCGAAATGCCGGCTATGGTCAGATAGCGGTCGACCTTGGGTTCGGGCGGGGCGATCGGCTCGATGGCCCGGCGCATGGCCCCCAGCGGATCACGCCAGATCGAGGGCGGCTCGGCCGGGGCCACAGGCGCGGCCTCGACCAGCTGGCCGGTCAGGCTGCGGCGCACGGCCGGAAAATCGACCAGCTCGCCGATCGCCTGCACGTCCTCATACTGGGCCGCCGCCTTCAGGGCCCGGAAGGCAAACCACGGCGCCGAGGCGAAGGTCGCCGCGAACACGAAGATGCCCAGGACGATCAGGTCCCAGATCCGCTTCTGCAAACTCATGGAGCGCCCCAGAATGGTTAACGCGGCATAGAAGGGGTATTCGCCCCATCGTCGCAAGCGTCTTCGCGCGAGGCGGGACCCGCAGGCGGCCTGCCGCCCTGATGGACGCACGCCATTTCGGCGGCGCCCTCGGCGCGCTTGCGTTCGATCAGGTCGGCGACCTCGAGGAGTTTCTCGACCAGTCGCCTCTGGAGCCAGGCCTTGTTGCGTTGGCGACGCAGGTTTGAGCGGCACATCCCTTCGCGGCGGATCGAGCCTGCGGGGCGGGGATTGGGCATGCGAGTGTTCCATTTCAAGGTGGAAGGCACGGCTGCGCCGCCCCGCGCTTTCGCTGCGAAGATCGGGGAGGGTGCGGGGCGCCGGGCCACGCCCGGATGAGAAATAGAAAATACCGTTTCGACGAAGCCAGGCGCCCCGCGTCATCGTTATCCGTCAGCCTCCCGTCGGGTGGCCCTCTTAAGGCCTTACCGGGACCCGGATCTCGCCGTTTCCAGCGTGCTCCGGCGGTCGAAGAGGACGGGCTTTCAGCCAGACACGCCCTTTTGCCTTCA
>JANOSS010000083.1:0-10733 GCA_031415995.1 Caulobacter sp.
TGCAGGATCGTGCCGTCGGCCAGGGCCAGGACACCGGTGACGCCCTTGAGCAGAACTGGAGGGGAGAGAAGGTCTTGGGACATCTCGGAAGCGCCTCCTAAAAACGCGTGGTCATTGTCGCAAACTGGCGGGCCGGGCGTAACCCCGCGCCGCCGGGAAAGCGGGCGATCTCTTTGCAAGACGGCGGTCGGGCTTTTGGCCCGGCCGCCGCGCAAACGGCGGCGTGTCTAGGGGGTGCAAGGAGGGGGGTCAACCCCTCTGATCATGGGGCGGCGGGCCAGCCGCCACATTCCCGTGATATTCGACGGGGTCCCTCGTCGGGACAAGCCTCAATCCCTTATGGTGCGAGGCTCACCACGTTAGAGTCAGGGAGGACGGCCCGTGCTCGAACTGCGCCCCAATTGCGAGTGCTGCGACCGCGACCTGCCGCCGTCCAGCCAGGAGGCGCGCATCTGCACCTTCGAGTGCACCTTTTGCGCCGACTGCGCCGACACGCGATTCTTCGGGACCTGCCCCAATTGCGGCGGCGATCTGGTGGCCCGACCGATCCGGCCCGAGGGCAAGCTGCACCGCTTCCCCGCCTCGCTGCGCCGAGTGATCAGGGCTCACGCAGCGTGCGCCAGCCAGCGCTCGCCCGAGCCGGGCCCCTCCTGGGCGGTGCCCTGAAACAGCGAGCCCGGCTTGCCCGCGGACAAGTTGTCGCGGCCTGGCATCCTTTCAAGATTATGCGGCGTTAACGCCTTGGGGCTCATCAATAGAGCGTCCAAGGAGCAGACCGATGACGACCCTCAGCGCCGCCCGCCTCATCTCCACAGAAGGCTCGACGTCCAGCCTGTTGAGCCTGGGTGAAACAGCGCTGCGCCTGTTGCTTGTGGCCGCCCTTCCGATCAGCGCCACGATCTTTTTCATCCAGTCGTTCTAGGCCTTTCAGGTCCTGACCAAGCCCGCCGCGCGCAGGTCGGCAAGGGTGGGATAGCCGTCGACCGCCATCAGAAGATCGGCCTCCGCCAGAATGCTGCGCAGGACGTGGACGACGCCCGCAACACCTTCCAGCGCCAGGCCATAGGCATAGGGCCGGCCCACGCCCACCGCCGCCGCGCCCAGGGCCAGGGCCTTGACCACGTCGCTGCCGGACCGAACCCCGGAATCGAACATCACCGGCGTCGAACCCGAGGCCTCGACCACGCCGCTGAGCATGTCGATCGCCGCCAGTCCGCCATTGGCCTGCCGGCCGCCGTGGTTTGAGCAATAGAGCCCGTCCACCCCGCCATCGATGGCTCGCCTGGCATCGTCAGGATGGCAGATGCCCTTGAGGATCAGCGGCAGCTTGGTCATCGACCGCAGCCACGGCAGGTCAGCCCAGGTCAGGGGCTTGCCGAAGGTGCGGCCCCACTGGGCCACGGCGGCCTGCGGATCCTCCTCTGGCGGCTTGGCCAGCAGGGCGCGGAAGGCCGGGTCGGACATATAGTTGGCCAGGGCGTGGCCGCGCAACTGCGGGAAGTTGGCGTCGTTCAGGTCGCGCGGCCGCCAGCCGGTCACCCAGGTGTCCAGCGTCACGACGATGGCCTTGAAGCCGCAGGCTTCGGCCCGGCGCACCAGGCTCTCGGCGACGTCCTTGTCCTTGGGCGTATAGAGCTGAAAGAAGCCCGGCGTGTCGCCGAGGGCAGCAGCGACCTGCTCCATCGGATCATTCATCAGGGTCGAGGCCACCATCGGCACGCCGGTGGCGGCCGACGCCTTGGCCGTGGCGATATCGCCATGACCGTCCTGCGCGCACAGGCCGATCACCCCGATCGGAGCCAGAAAGATCGGGCTGGGCAGCTTCAGGCCAAACAGGTCGATGGACAGATCGCGGGTGCTGCAGTCGACCATCATCCGCGGGATCAGGCCCCAGCGCTTGAAGGCCTCGGCATTGTGATCCTGGGTGAACTCGTCGCCGCAGCCGCCCTGCACATAGGACAGGGTCGAGGGCGGCAGGGCCGCGCGGGCCCGGGCCTCGAGGGTCTTGAAGTCCACTGGCAGGGTCGGCTTCACGCCGCGCGTCAGGCCGCCGAAATAGATCTCGTTCTGATAGTCGCCGAACGCCATGGACGCCTCCCGTTTTTCTGCTCTTTGGGGTCAAACTGAACAGCGATCAGGCCGGATGCAAGCGCGATGATGTTCGTGACCGCTGCGGCAAGGCGGCTTGACGCTTGCCAGCGATCCGGCGACGGGAAGGACATGCGCACTCCCTCCTCCCCCGCCATCACTACCATCGGCGTCGACGCCGACGACACCCTCTGGCACTGCGAGAGCCTGTTTCGCCTGACCCACCAGCGGTTCGTCGACCTACTGGCCGAGCACGGCGACCAGGACCGGATCGAAGCCCAGCTGGCGGCGACCGAGAAGCGCAACCTGCGGCTCTATGGCTACGGGGCCAAGGGCTTCACCCTGTCGATGATCGAGACGGCCATGGAGCTGACCGACGGCGAGGTCTCGACGCGGGTGATCCGCGAGATCCTGGCCGCCGGTCGCGAGATGTTGACCGAGCCGGTCGAGCCCCTGCCCGGCGTCGAGCACGCCTTGGCCCGGCTGTCGGAGCGCTATCGCCTGATCCTGATCACCAAGGGTGATTTGCTGCACCAGGAGCAGAAGCTGGCCTCGTCGGGGCTGGGCGACCTGTTCGCCGCCGTCGAGATCGTCTCGGAGAAAGACGCGGACACCTATCGCCGGGTGTTCGAGCGCCATGGCACAGGCGCCCATCAGGCGGTAATGGCCGGCAACTCGATGCGCTCGGACATCCTGCCGGCGCTGGAGGCCGGGTCCTGGGGGGCGCTGATCCCCTATCCGCTGGTCTGGGCGCACGAGGCGGCCCAGGCCCCGGCTGATCACCCGCGCTATGCCGAGTTGGGCGCGATCAGCGCGCTTCCGGACTGGGTGGACCAGATTTCGTCCATTTAAGCCCCGCGATCCTGCCGCGCGCCGGACGCTCGAACAGGATCAGCGACAGATAGGCCAGCGGGACCAGGGCCACGACCCAGAACAGCACCCACAGGCGCATCAGGTCGCCGTTCAGGTTCCACATCCCAAGCCCCACCCAGGCCAGGCCCATCTTCAGGGCGATGGGGTGCAGCATATAGAGGGTGAAGCTGAGCTGGGCCCAGGGCGCCAGGCGGCGGGTCACGGGCCCCACCGGTCCGGCGGCGTCGGCGGCGATCCCGGCCAGGCCGACGGCGTAGATGACCAGCAGCAGCACATCGCGCGGAACCTTCAGCGGCGAGGCGATCATGAAGGCGGCCAGCAGGCCCCACATCACCAGGTTCGGATAGGGCAGTTTGGCCAGCAGCGGCCGGATCTGGAAGCCCAGCATGCCGATCAGGAAGCCGGGCACGGCCCGCAGCACGCCGTAGTCCCAGGTCCACTGATGGAAGGGCCGGTCGCCGTGCGGGGTCTGCAGCAGGATCAAAAGGCTGAGGATCGCCAGCCCGCCGGTCATCCAGCGTCCCCGGGCGGTGATCCAGAACAGCAGCGGCAGGGCGACATACATCCCCATCTCGGCGCTGATCGCCCAGCTGACGAAGTTCCAGGTCTGGGATTTGCACACGCCCCAGGCGTGGATGAACAGGATATTGGGGACGATGCAGGCGGCGTCATAGCGCCTGGGATCGCGGTCCTGGATCCAGCCGGCCAGGCCGGCGGCGGCCACGGCGATGAACACCAGCATGGTGGCCCAGTGCAGCGGCCCCAGCCGCGCCACCCGCTTCTTCAGAAAGTCGCCGTACTTGGCCGGCGTGGTCAGTCGGCCGGTATAGATCGCCGCCATCACATAGCCGCTGATCACGAAGAACAGGTCGACGATCAGGCTGAAGGTCTTGATGGTGTCGTCGGCCAGCTGCCACTGGCCGTCCAGATTGATGAAGCGGTTGAAGTGGAACACCACGATCATCAACGCCCCGACGATGCGCAGGGCGTCCAGATGCAGCATCTGGTCGGAATCAGGCTTCAGCGGCGGGAACTGGATCATGCTGATGGGGTGAACCGGAGGGCTCGATCGGTCAAGCCGGAGAAGATCCTCCCCTTCTGGGGGAGGTGGCCCGAAGGGGCGGAGGGGGCCGCGCGGCATTGGCCCAGATTACCCCCTCAGTCAGCCTCGCTGACAGCTCCCCCGGAAGGGGGCATCTATGCGCCCGCCCATACCTGACATCCCCGCTTGATCCAGATCAGGGTTGGGCCGGCCGCCGCGTCGCACTATGTGACAGCGATGCCTGATGAGCCCTCCTTCACCGACGCCGAGATCGACGCCCTGGTCGAGACCTTCTACGCCAGGGTGCGCCAGCATGACCGCCTGGGGCCGATCTTCCAGAAGGCTGTGGGCGACGACGGCTGGCCCGAACATCTGGCGACGCTGAAGCGGTTCTGGGCCGGCGTGCTGCGCGGCGACGGCGGCTACAAGGGCTCGCCGATGGCCGTTCACCAGCGGGTCGAAGGCATCACCGAGGGCCTGTTCACCCCGTGGCTGGGCCTGTTCCACCTGACCTGCGCCGAACTGTTCGACGCGCCCCGCGCCGCCCTGGTCGGTGCCAAGGCCGAGCGCATCGCCCACACCCTCAAGCGCGGCCTGGCGTTCCGGCCGGGGGCGGCAGCGTGAGCGTCGAGACCCTGCAGGAAACTGTGACGGCTAAGGGCTATGCACGCTCGGCCGCCGCCGAGACCCGCGCCCTGCTGAGCCCGGCCGCCCTGACCGACTGGGCCGGCTTTGCCGACAGCTGGAACGATCTGGGCCTGGACGGCTTCATGGCCGACGGCGGACGCTATCGCAAACGCCGCTTCGCCGCCTTCGCCGCAAGCCCGCAAGACGTGCGCCGCAAGCCGCATCAGCCGCACTATCAGAGCCGCGACTACAACGCCCTGAACGGCGGGGTGCAGCGCTGGTTCGAGCCGGTGACCGACGCCATCGCCGACCATCCGGTGACCCGCGCCGTAATCGCGCAGGGGCTTGCGATCTTCCATCCGATAACGCCCCAGCCTCCCGCGTCCTGGCATGTCGAACTGCACCAGTTCCGCATTGAGGCTCTGGCCGGCGAGGCCGGCCTGCCCACGCCCGAGGGCGCGCACCGCGACGGGGTGGACTGGGTGATCGTCATGCTGGTCGACCGGGTCAATGTGCTCAGCGGCGTCACCGACATCTACGCGCCTGGTGGCAAGCGGCTGGGCAGTTTCACCCTGACCGCCCCGGCCGACATGGTGCTGCTGGACGATCTGCGGGTGCTGCACGGCGTCACCGCGATCCGCCCCGAAGACCCGGTCCGCCCGGCCCTGCGTGACGTTCTGGTGGTGACGTTCCGGCAGGAGATTTAGCCTTGAGGGCGCCTGGAACGGGGTCGCCCTGGTTTTTCTGGCTGCTGCAAGGCGGCGGTCTGCCGGCACGTCAGGGTCTACAGCACCCGCATGGTTCGGGCGTCCCAGGCCAGACTGCTTCCCGAATCTCGTGAATTCGGATCGAATAGCGCTCCAAACGCGTGTTACGGAGCGTTCTGGTTCATCTGCTGATGGATCTGTCAGGGGCGACCGGGAAACTGCAGGAGCGAGGGCCGAAATGAAGTCGACCGGATTAGCCTTCGCCATTGTCATGGGCATTGTGATCCTGTTCCAGGCCGCACTGATCCTGGGCGCGCCCTGGGGTCATCTGACCCTCGGTGGCCAGTGGTCGGGCGCTCTTCCGCTGAAGATCCGCCTGATCCCCGCCGTCTCGATCATCCTGCTGCTGGCCATGGTCCGGATCGTCCTGGGCGCCTGCGGCCTGCGGCCCCCATGGGGTCCCCGATGGCTCATCTGGCCGGTCTGCGCCTATATGGCGCTCGGGATCGCCGTACATATCGTCACGCCCTCGGCGGCCGAGCGGATGTTGTGGCTGCCGGTCCTGACCATCCTGTTCGGCCTTTCCCTGTGGATCGGCATCAAGCGTCCGCCGGTCCGCCTGGCGCCCTGAGTTCTGCCGCCAGCAGGTCGAAGACGATCCACCATGAGGATGCCGTTCCCCCAGACCCCGCCGGGCCTTCAACGGCGCCCGCCGACGATCGCTTGATGCGCCGCATCCGGCCATGGCCTATGCTAGACGACACCTGCCATGCGCTTCGACGACCGCTTTCTTGAAGAACTGAAGTCCCGCCTTCGCCCCTCCGACGTGATCGGGAAATCGGTGAAGCTGCGGCGGCAGGGGCGCGAATATGCCGGGCTGTCGCCGTTCACCAAGGAAAAGAGCCCGTCGTTCTTCGTCAATGACGACAAGGGCTTTTATCACTGCTTCTCCAGCGGCAAGCACGGCGACATCATCAGTTTCCTGCAGGAAACCGAGCGCCTGACCTTTACCGAGGCGATTGAGCGCCTGGCCTCGGAAGCGGGCATGACCCTGCCCGAGCCCGATATCCGCGCCGCGCAGGAAGACAAGAAGCGCCAGGGCCTTGGCGACTGGATGGAGCTGGCCGCCGCCTGGTTCGAGGCCGAACTGCGCCGCCCCGTGGGCCAGGCCGCCCGCGCCTATCTGGAGCGCCGGGGCCTGCCCGAAAGTGAGTGGAGCCGCTTCCACATCGGCTTTGCGCCCAATAACCGCACGGCCCTGAAGGACTATCTGATCGCCAAGGGTGCCCAGCCGGGCGACCTGGTCGAGGCCGGGGTGCTGATCGCGCCCGAGGACGGCGGCGCGCCCTATGACCGGTTCCGCGACCGGATCATCTTTCCGATTACCGACACGCGCGGCAAGGTCGTGTCGTTCGGCGGCCGGGCCATGGATCCGGCGGCGCGCGCCAAATATCTGAACGGCCCCGAGACCAGCCTCTTCCACAAAGGCCGGCTGCTATACGGCCTGTACGAGGCCCGCAAGATCCTGCACGCCGCACAGGCCGCCGCCCCGACGGAGAGCAATCCGATGGTGGTGGTGGAAGGCTATATGGACGTCATCGCCTGCCACCGGGCCGGCGTCGCCGCCGTCGCGGCCATGGGCACGGCCATGACCGAGGAGCAGATGGAGGTGCTGTGGCGCCTGCATCCCGAGCCCACCCTGTGCTTCGACGGCGACAAGGCCGGCCAGCGCGCCGCCAGCCGGGCCATGGACCGCGCCCTGCCCCTGCTGAAGCCCGGCCGCTCGTTCCGCTTCTCGCTGGTCACAGGCGGCAAGGACCCCGACGACGTGCTGCGCGAACAGGGGCCGGCGGCGCTGAAGGCCCAGGTCACCAGCACCACGCCCTTTGTCGAGCAGCTGTTCACCCGCGAGCGCGATCTGGAGCCCCTGGACACCCCCGAGCGCAAGGCGGGCCTGAAGCAGCGCCTGCGCGCGGCCGCCGCGAGCATCGCCGACAAGGACCTGGCCCAGGCCTATCGTGACGACCTGCTAGGCAAGCTGGACGCGCTCTTCCCCCGCACTGCCTTCGCGCCCAATGACGGCGGCGGTTATGGAGGTGGCGGGCGTCCGTTCACCCCGCGCGGCCAGTGGAAGAATGGCAAGCGTGAACCGCCTGATCCCGGCATCCGTGGCGTCGCCCGAGCCTTGATCGGCGAGCGCATTAACCCCTTCCACGCCGCCATCGCTGTGGCCGCCATCGACCATCGCGGCTGGGCGCGGCCCTATGACGAGGCCATAGAGCGGGTGGGCTTTGGCGATCCGCGCCTGCGGCCCTTGGCGCTGGAGCTGTTCGAAGCCCTGGTCGACGACATGGGCGACGACGCCCCGTTCCGCGAGATCCTGGCTCGCAAGGGCTTTGCGCCGCAGATCGCCGAGCTTGAGCGCGTCGCCCAGGCTCTGGCCGGCGCGCCGTTCCTGGACCCGAATATGGAGCCGCACCGCGCCAGGGCCCTGTGGTCGGCGTGCTACGAGGCGGTGATCGAGGTCGCCAATTCTGAACAGGCCCTGGAATCCCTGCGCCACGAACCCGTCACCGCCGGCAGCCTGACCGCCACCCGCGACCTGCGCACCCGCATCGGCGTGCTCCAGCGCCAGATCAGCAATCTGGAGTTCTGGCGGGGCGAGAGTTAGGCCTCGACGGCCTTCTTCAGAATGTCGTTGATCCTGCCCTGCCATCCCGGCCCGCCGGCGCGCAGCCGATCGATGACGTCCTGGTCGAGGCGCAGGGTGATCTGCTTCTTGGGCTGGTCGAGTTTGGGACGCCCCCGCTTGGTCAGCGTGCCGCTCGCCGGACGCACAAGTTGCTCGCCGTTGCGAACCTCAGCACGCTCGAAGACGTCAGCCGTCCATTCCGGAGCGTCGTCAGGGTCGACCCACGGCGTCTTGATAGGCTTTTCGTTCCCGGCCATTACACTCTCTCATCGAAATAATCCGCCGCGCAGAGCCTCGTGGCGTCCAGACCACCATGACGATCTTGGGCCCGAGACACCCGATGGTCTGGTGGCGAGCCTCTCCATAGTCGACCCGATCATCTTCCACGCTGACGGTTGGGCCTTCGAAGACTTGGCCCGCATGTGCGAAGTCGAGCGCTCGATGCTCAAGCGTCAGCCATCGCTTGTCTGGATCGTAATCGATTTCCACAATATGTAGCTACAATAATTCATCGCCGTCAAGACCTGCGCGACTATAGGGTGCTTTTGCCATTTTTCTTCCCTAGATTGCATAGCCGGAAAAAAATAGGCCGGCTTTTGCGGCAATCCGTTGACCGCAGAGCTGCCACGCCCCTTGACACCGCCGCCTCGCCCCGCCATTTGCCGACTCAAGGATTTGCCAAGCAGCTGATTGACATCGAGCGGGCCGCCGTCACATCGCGCGCGCCCTTACCGAAACAGGATGTCACCCTCGCCGCCGACGTCGGATCCCAGTGGTCGCGGACCTCAAGGTCGTAACGCACAAGACCGCGCTGAAGACGCCTTCGTCTCCGCCGAGAGTTTTCTCGCGGAGCGTTTATTCATGGCGAACGTTCAGCGCTGGTCGCATGCGACACTTTGTGGCCGAGATTTTTTTGGGAAAACGACGAAACGGACGGCGCGGCCCAGGCTGGCGGGACCTTTTCGGATCTAGAATTTTTTCGGCGCGCCTCTCGCGGGGGATGTGGCGCCGACTTCGGAGACCTTGATGAGCAACAATTCCTCGGCCGATACGGAAGCGCCTGAGTCCACCGGCAGCGACGGTCCGCTCCTCGACCTGACCGACGCCGGCGTCAAGAAGTTCATCAAGCAGGCGAAAGCCCGCGGCTTCGTGACGATGGAAGAACTGAACAAGGTGCTGCCTTCGGAGGAAGTCAGCCCCGACGCCATCGAAGACACGCTGGCCATGCTCAGCGAGATGGGCGTCAACGTCGTCGAGGCCGAAGAAGACGCCGAGACCAACGAGGGCGGCGAAGTCGTCGCCCGCGAAGACAACCAGCAGGTCATCACCTCCGACAAGCCGTCGGCCTATGACCGCACCGACGACCCCGTGCGCATGTATCTGCGCGAAATGGGCTCGGTGGAGCTGCTGTCGCGCGAAGGCGAAATCGCCATCGCCAAGCGGATCGAAGCCGGTCGCGACACCATGATCCGGGGTCTGTGCGAAAGCGCCCTGACCTTCGAAGCCATTATGGTCTGGCGCGAGGAACTGGGCACGGGCCGCATCCTGCTGCGCGAAGTGATCGACCTTGAAGGCACCTACGCCGCCATCAACGGCGTCGCCGCCCAGCCCGCGACCGACGACACCGAAGCCGAACCCGCCGAGCCCGTCGACGACGAAGCCGCGCCCAAGCCAGAAGCCGAAGGCGATGACGAGGACGATTTCGACGACGGCGCCGGCCCCACCGTCAGCGCCATGGAAGGCGAACTGCGCGAAGGCGTGATGGCCATCTTGGACGCCATCGCCAGCGAGTTCGAAACCTTCCGCAAGCTGCAGGACAAGCTGGTCGGCAGCCGCCTGAAGGGCGAGGACCTCAGCAACAACGACCGCAAGGCCTATGAGGCCCTGTCGCAGACCATCATCCTGCACCTGAAGACGCTGAAGCTGAACAACAACCGCATCGAGGCGCTGGTCGAGCAGCTGTATGCGATCAACAAGCGCCTGATCGGTCTGGAAGGCCGCCTGCTGCGCCTGGCCGACAGCTACGGCATCAGCCGCAGCGAGTTCCTGAAGGCCTACTTCGGCTCCGAGCTGAACCCGACCTGGTCGGATCAGGTCAAGAGCATGGGCGTGCGCTGGACCAAGTTCGTCGAGAACGACCAGACCTCGGTGGTGGATATCCGCAGCGAGATTGCCGCCCTGGCCACCGAAACCGGCGTGCCGATCGACGACTATCGCCGCATTGTCCAGACGGTCCAGAAGGGCGAACGCGAGGCCCGTCAGGCCAAGAAGGAAATGGTCGAGGCCAATCTGCGCCTCGTGATCTCCATCGCCAAGAAATACACCAACCGCGGCCTGCAGTTCCTGGACCTGATCCAGGAAGGCAATATCGGCCTGATGAAAGCCGTCGATAAGTTCGAATATCGTCGCGGCTACAAGTTCTCGACCTATGCCACCTGGTGGATCCGTCAGGCCATCACCCGCAGCATTGCTGACCAAGCAAGAACCATCCGCATCCCGGTGCACATGATCGAGACGATCAACAAGATCGTCCGCACCAGCCGTCAGATGCTGCACGAGATCGGCCGCGAGCCGACCCCGGAAGAACTGGCCGAAAAGCTGGCCATGCCGCTGGAAAAGGTCCGCAAGGTCCTGAAGATCGCCAAGGAGCCCATCAGCCTCGAAACGCCGATCGGCGACGAGGAAGACAGCCACCTGGGCGACT
>JANOSS010000084.1:0-30654 GCA_031415995.1 Caulobacter sp.
ATGCGGGATCCTGGCCGGCCAGCCAGGATCCCGCGTACCGACGCACCATCATAGCAGCTGTAGATAGACAATCCCGGAAGCCTCGAAGAGGCTATCCGGGACCCAGGGGCAACCGCATTGCATTGGCCCCTGGGTCCCGGCTCTCCGCTTCGCTGCGGCCGGGATGACAAGTTTTAAGTTGAGCGGTTCGTTGTTCAGACCGGCCCCCCAGCCACCCGCTCATAGTCCTCCTGGCTGGAAATCCCGACATTGAGGTCGTTCACCAGGCCGTTGGCCAGCGAATAGACCCAGCCGTGTACCGACAGCGCCTGACCGCGCGCCCAGGCGTCCTGCACAAAGACGTCGGCGGCCACGTTGCGGACCTGACGGATGACATTGAGCTCGCACAGGCGGTTGAGCTTTTCCTTTTGGCTGGGCAGGGCGTCCAGCTCGTGGCGGTGCTCGGCATGGACCTCGCGGATCGGGTGCAGCCAGTGATCGACCAGACCGCGCCGCTGGCCGTCGATGGCCGCCGCCACGCCGCCGCAGCCATAGTGGCCCACGACCATCACGTGCTTGACCTTGATCACGTCGACCGCGAACTGCAGCACGCTGAGATAGTTTGCGTCCTGCGGCGGGGCCAGGTTGGCGACATTGCGGTGGACGAACAACTCGCCGGGATCAAGGCCCACGATCTCGTTGGCCGGCACACGGCTGTCGCTGCAGCCGATCCACAGATATTCCGGGCTCTGCTGGTTTTCGAGCCGCTTGAAGAACTGCGGATCGACCTCCGTCTTGCCCTTCGACCAGGCGGCGTTGTTGGCCTTGAGATCCTCAAGCATACTGTTTCCTCAGGCCTTTTGGGCATCCGGCTGCAGGTTGGGGTGGGCGGCGGCGATGGCCGGGTGTTCCAGCGCCCGGGCCACCGCAGCGCGGATCGCCGGAAACGGCGTCATGTCCACGTGGAAGCGGGCGGCGTTATAGACCTGCGGGACGAGGCAGCAGTCGGCCAGACCGGGCTGGTCTCCGAACGCATAGCCTTTGCCGTGCCGCGCCACCATCGGCTCGAGCGCCGCAAAGCCGTCGCTGATCCAGCGCTGCGCCCAGGCGTCGCGGCCGTCCTGGTCGACGCCCAGTCCGGTCAGGGCGCGCAGGATACGCAGGTTGTTCACCGGGTGGATGTCGCAGGCGATGATCTCGGCCATGGCCCGCACCGTCGCGCGATCAAACGGGTCGGTGGGCAGGAGCGGCGCGCCGGGGACCGCCTCGTCCAGCCATTCCAGGATCGCCAGGCTTTGGGTCAGGCGGCGGCTCTCTTCGCCTGGCTTGGCGACCTCGAGGGTGGGGACCAGGGCCTGGGCGTTGAGGGCGCGATAGGCCTCGCCCTGATGCTGGCTCGACACCAGGTCAACGGGCTGGACGGCGTAGTCCAGGCCCTTGAGGTTCAGGCCGATCCGCACCCGATAGGGCGCGCTGGCCCGCCAGGCGCTGTGCAGGATGAGCTTCATGGCGCGCTCCTAGAGCATTTTCGAGCGAAGTGGATACCGGTTCGCGTGAAGAAAATGCGTTAAAACAAAGATCTAGAGCTCCGGCCTGACGCAGTCAGGATGGAGCTCTAGCCCAGGGTGAACGACAGTTTGCCGACGCCCTCGACCTCGCCGACGATCTTGTCGCCGCGCACGATCGGGCCGACGCCTTCGGGGGTGCCGGTGAAGATCAGGTCGCCGGCTTCCAGCCGCCACAGCTGGCTGGCCTTGGCGATCACTTCGGCGACGTTCCAGATCATGTCGGCGATCTCGCCGCGCTGCCTTTCCACGCCATTGACCGACAGGAAGATCGCGCCTTCCGGCGGCAGGCCGCTCATCGGGCGGATGGCGGAGATCGGGGCGCTGGCGTCAAAGCCCTTGGCGGCTTCCCACGGATGGCCCTTGGCCTTGGCGGCGTTCTGCAGGTCGCGGCGGGTCAGGTCAACACCGACGGCGTAGCCGAACACCAGATCGATGGCCTGTTCGGGGCTGAGGTTCTCGCCGCCGGCCTTCAGGGCTGCGACCAGCTCGATCTCGTGGTGCAGGTCCGCCGTCGCCGAAGGATAGGGCACGCTCGTCGGCTCCGGCGCGACGGCGTCGGCCGGCTTGGCGAAAAAGAACGGCGGATCGCGCGTATCGCCGCCCATTTCGCGAGCGTGGGCGGCGTAGTTGCGACCCACGCAGAGGATGCGGCGCACGGGAAAGACCTCGGACGATCCCTCGACCGGGACCACGGGAACAGCGTGCGGGGGAAAGGCGTATGACGTCATGGCGCCTGATTAGCCCCAAACCGCGCGCTTCAAAAGCACCCTGCCCAGGTTATCGCCTATCAGAAATCATCCCGAGACCGGGGACGCTTAAACGTTCTTTCACTTGCCCCCATCCTTGCCGTCGAGTCATGACGGGTGTGGGGAATACTGGGCGTCTTTCCATGCGGGGGCTGTGAGCGCGCGAATGCTGATCATCGAGAACCTGACTCACGTCTATGGCAACGGCGTTCGCGCCCTGGACGAGGTCAGCCTGACCATACCGCGCGGCATGTACGGCTTGCTGGGCCCCAACGGCGCGGGCAAGTCGACCCTGATGCGCACCATCGCCACCCTGCAGGCCCCGACCTCGGGCCATATCCGTTTCGACGACATCGACGTGTTGAAGACCCCCGAGCTGCTGCGCCGCACCCTGGGCTATCTGCCGCAGGATTTCGGCGTCTATCCGCGGGTCTCGGCCTACGACATGCTCGACCACATGGCGGTGCTCAAGGGCATCGCCAACGCCAAGGACCGCAAGGAAACCGTCGAGAGCCTGCTGGGCCAGGTCAATCTGTGGGGCGTGCGCAAGAAGGCCCTGGCCGGGTTCTCGGGCGGCATGCGCCAGCGCTTCGGCATCGCCCAGGCCCTGATCGGCGATCCGCGCCTGATCATCGTCGACGAGCCCACCGCCGGCCTCGACCCCGAAGAGCGCAACCGCTTCCTCAACCTGCTGGCCGAGATCGGCGAGAACGTGGTGGTGATCCTGTCGACCCACATCGTCGAGGACGTGTCAGACCTCTGCCCGGCCATGGCGATCATCTGCGACGGCCGTATCGTCAAGCAGGGCGCGCCCAATGATCTGGTGGTCCAGCTGGCCGGCCGGGTCTGGCGCAAGACCATCGACAAGGCCGATCTCGAAGGCGCCAAGGCCAAGTATCAGGTGATCTCCACCCGCCTGATGGGTGGCCGCACGGTGATCCATATCCTCTGCGACAGCGATCCGGGCGATGGCTTCACCGCCGTCGAGGGCGGTCTTGAGGACGTCTATTTCTCGACCCTGTCCACCACCCGCCGCGCGGCGTAGGAGGACCGGCCATGTTCGCCAAGATTGCGGGCTTCGAGCTCCGCTACCAGCTGAAGTCGCCTGTGTTCTGGGTGGTGGCGACGGTGTTTTTCCTGCTGACCTTCGGGGCGGCGACGATCGACCAGATCCGCATCGGCGGCGGTGGTCAGATCCACAAGAACGCTCCCTATGCGATCGCCCAGACCCACCTGATCCTGTCGATCTTCTACATGTTCGTGACCACGGCCTTCGTGGCCAATGTGGTGGTCCGCGACGACGAAACGGGCTTTGGACCGATCCTGCGCTCCACCCGGATCGGCAAGTTCGACTATCTGTACGGCCGCTTCACGGGGGCCTATCTGGCGGCGGCGATCTCGTTTCTGGCCGTGCCTCTGGCGATCTTCATCGGTTCATTCATGCCCTGGGTCGACCCCGAGCGCCTGGGGCCCAATCTGATCGAAGCCTATCTGTTTTCCTATTTCGCCCTGGCCCTGCCCTCGATCCTGCTGACCTCGGCGATCTTCTTCGCCCTGGCCACGGTGACGCGGTCGATGATGTGGACCTATGTCGGCGTGATCGCCTTCATGGTGGTGTGGATCATTGCCGGCATCGCCCTGGATCGTCCGGAGTTCGAAAAGACCGCCGCCCTGTGGGAGCCTCTGGGCACGGCAGCCTTTGGCCTGGTCACCAAGTACTGGACCGCCACCGAGCGGAACTCCGTCACGCCGGCCTTGACCGGCGTCCTGCTGTTCAACCGCCTCTTCGCCCTGACCCTGTCGGCGGGGTTCCTGACGGCCGCCTACTGGCTGTTCCAGATCCAGTCAGCCGAGCTGGCGGGTGATCGCAAGGTCAAGGCCCACAAGGGGCCGGCACCGATCGAGGCCCTGCCGGCCACCCTGAGCGGCCCGGTCATTCCGCGCTATGATCGCCAGACCGCCTGGGTCCAGCTGATGGTCCGCACCCGGCTGGACATGGGCCAGGTGTTCAAGAGCCCGGCCTATTTCGTGCTGCTGGCCCTGGGCCTGGCCAATGCCATGGGCTCGCTGTGGTTCGCCACCGAGGCCGGTCGCTATGGCGGCGAGATCTATCCGCTGACCCGCGTGCTGCTGATGCCGCTGATGGGGTCGTTTGGCCTGATCCCGATGATCATCGCCATATACTATTCCGGCGAGCTGGTCTGGCGCGAGCGCGAGCGCAAGACCCACGAGATCATCGACGCCACCCCGGTTCCGGACTGGGCCTTTGTCGTCCCCAAGACCCTGGCCATTTCGCTGGTGCTGGTCTCGACCCTGCTGGTCAGCGTCCTGGCTGCGATCATCAGCCAGCTGGCCCACGGCTACACCCATCTGGAGCTGGGCAAGTACCTGCTGTGGTACGTGCTGCCGCAATCGGTGGACTGGATCCTGCTGGCGGTGCTGGCGGTGTTCCTGCAGGCGGTCAGCCCGCACAAGTTCATCGGCTGGGGGCTGATGGTGATCTACATGGTCGCCACCATCACGTTCTCGAACCTGGGTTTCGAGCACAAGCTCTACAACTACGGCGCCGTCACCGACACGCCGCTGTCGGACATGAACGGCCAGGGCAAGTTCTGGATCGCGGCCTGGTGGCTGCGGCTGTACTGGACCGCCTTTGCCGTGGTGCTGACGGTCCTGGCCTATGGCCTGTGGCGTCGCGGGACCGAGAGCCGGCTGTGGCCGCGCCTGGTGCGTCTGCCGCGCCGCATGACCGGCAAGGCCGGCCTGACCCTGGGCCTCGCCCTGGCCGTTTTCGCGGCCAGCGGTGTCTATATCTACGTCAACACCAATGTCTGGAACCCCTACCGGACCAAGATCGACAACGAGCAATGGCAGGCCGACTACGAAAAGGCCCTGCTGCCGTTCGAGACCATGCCGCAGCCCAAGATCGTGGCCATGACCCTGGACGTGGACCTCTATCCCGATGAGCCGCGCGTCGACACCAGGGGCTCCTATGTCATCGAGAACAAGACCTCGGGCCCGCTGAAGGAAATCCACGTCCGCTTTGACCGCAACCTGAAGGTCAAGGGCCTGTCGATCCAGGGCGCCTGGGCCAAGAAGACCTATGACCGGTTCAACTATCGGATCTTTGCCTTCGACACGCCGATGGTTCCGGGCGAGCGGCGCAAGATGAGCTTCATCACGCGGCGTGCGCAGAAGGGCTTCCCCAACAGCGGCCAGGAAACCCGGGTGGTGGCCAACGGGACCTTCATCAACAATTTCGAGATCGCGCCGATCCTGGGCATGGCCCGCGACGGCCTGCTGGTCGACCGCGCCAAGCGCCGCAAATACGGCCTGCCGCCCGAGCTGCGCATGGCCCGGCTGGGCGATGTGGCCTCGATGCAGTTCAACGGCCTGCGCAAGGACGCCGATTTCGTCAGCGCCGACATCACGGTGACCACCGCCGCCGACCAGACGCCGATCGCGCCGGGCTACAAGGCTTCCGAAGAGGTCTGGTCGCTGCGGGACGATATCAAGGGTCCGGCCAGGGGCGAGGGGGACCGGCGCACGGTCCGCTTCGTCACCGAGGCGCCGATCCTGCCGTTCCTGTCGATCCAGTCGGCCCGCTATGCGGTGTCGAATGAGACCTACAAGGGCGTCGATCTGGCGGTCTATTACGACCCGCAGCATGCCTGGAACATCGAGCGGATGAAGAGCTCGATGAAGGGCTCGCTGGACTATATGCAGGCGGAGTTCAGCCCCTATCAGTTCCGCCAGTTGCGGTTCCAGGAGTTCCCCGACTACGAGCAGTTCGCCCAGGCCTATGCCGGCACCATGCCGTGGTCGGAGGGGCTGTTCTTCATCTCCGACTACAGGAACCCCGAAAAGATCGACATGATCACCTATGTCGGGGCGCACGAGATCGGCCACCAGTGGTGGGCCCACCAGGTGATCGGCGCCGACCAGCAGGGCGGGGCGATGCTGTCAGAGACCTTCGCGCAGTATTCGGCGCTGATGGTGATGAAGCGGACCTATGGCGAGAGCCAGATCCGCAAGTTCCTGAAGTTCGAGCTGGACAGCTATCTGCGCGCGCGCGGCGGCGACCCGCTCGAGGAGCAGCCGCTCTACAAGGTCGAGAACCAGCCTTACATCTATTACCGCAAGGGCTCGCTGGTCATGTACCGGCTGCAGCGCGAGATCGGCGAGGCGGCGGTCAACCGCGCCCTGCGCAAGCTGATCGCCGACCATGCCTTCAAGGGCGCGCCCTATCCCACCACCCTGGACTTCATGCGGGCTATCCGCGCCGAGGCCCCGGCCGACAAGCAGGCCCTGATCACCGACCTGTTCGAGAAGATCACGCTCTATGACATCAAGACCAGGACGGCGGACGTGAAGCAACGCGCCGATGGCCGTTTCGACGTGACCCTGACCATCGAGGCCAGGAAGATGTACGCCGACGGCAAGGGCAGGGAGACGCCGGCGTCGCTGAACGAGACCATGGACATCGGCCTGTTCACTTCAGAGCCGGGCAAGAAGGACTTCAAGGCCGACAGTGTCGTGCTCTATGAGCGCCGCCCGATCCGCTCGGGTGTCCAGACCCTGACCTTCACGGTCGACAAGGCCCCGAAATGGGCCGGGATCGATCCCTACAACACCGTCATCGACCGCAATGGCGACGACAACACCCTCAAGGTCGGCGGATGAACGAGGGCGGGCTGAAGCTGGATGCGGCGGCGTTCAACGCCTTCCTGCAGCGCGCCTTTCCCGAAGGCGATCCGGCCTCGATGCCCGAGGCGGTCGAGGCGTCCGAGGGGCGGGTCCTGATGCGTCAGGCCTTCGCGTCGCGGCAATTGCGGCCGGGCGGGGTGATCTCGGGACCGACCCTGATGGCCATGGCCGACACCGCCGCCTATGCGGCGATCCTGACCCATATCGGCGAGGTGCCCATGGCGGTCACGACCTCGCTGACGATCCATTTCCTGAGAGGCTGCAAGCCGGGTGACCTCTATGCCGAGGCCACCCTGCTCAAGCTTGGCCGCCGCATCGCGACGGTCGATGTCCTGATGTGGACGGAATCGCGCGAGCGCGCCGCCGCCAAGGCGACGGTCGCCTACGCGATTCCGTAAAAGCCCAATCTCACCTTCAACGCCCCAAAACCTTGTCATCCCGGCCGCAGCGAAGCGGAGAGCCGGGACCCAGGAGTAACCGCAACGCGGCTGCCCCTAGGTCCCGGATAGCCTCTGCGAGGCTTCCGGGATGACAAGCGATGGGACGCTGGAAATTCAGATGTTGTGGGTTAGTTCACGAAGCCCTTCTTGAGGCCTTCGGCCATGTTCAGGTGCTCCTGAACGGTCGGGGCCGTGGCGGCGGCGAAGGCCTTGATCGCCGGGGTGTCGCCGTCCTGGGCGTAGCGTTGCAGCAGGTTCAGCATCGCCTGATGGGCGTCGACCTGGGCGTCGGCGTACTTCTTGTCGAAGTCGTCATTACCGGCCTTGCTCAGATCATCCAGGTCATCCTGCAGGTCCTTGGACAGGGCCATCGGCAGGGTGATCGCCGCGCCCGACGCTGCAATCGCCGCCTGCAGGCCGTCGCCGGTCTTGCCGTGCGCGGTGGCCATCTTGCCGGCGTAGGCCTTGACCTGGGCATTGGCCGAGCGCGAGGCGGCCAGTTTGGCGGCTTCGATCTCGAACATGTTCAGGTCAGCGGCCTTCATGGCGAAGACGTCGGCCTTGGTCTCGTCGGCCAGGGTCGGGACCGTCGCGGCCGGGTTGGCGTCAGGCGTGGCGGCCTGTTCCGAAGGCGTCGCTGCGCCCTTGGTTTCGTCGGCCTTGTCGCCGCAGGCGGCGAGGCTGAGGGCGGCGAAGGCTGCGCCGGCGATGAGGAGATGGCGGGTCATGGCTGTCTTTCCCTGCGCGTTTTTTCTAGAGGTTGAAGTCTGGTCGGCGTCGCGCGGCGCCTATGGCAGGAAGAACATCACAGGGCCGTGATCGGTTCCGTGAAGCGGGGGAAGATCGACATGGCTGATGCGCCGCTGACCGGACTGCGGGTCATCGAAATGGGCTCGCTGATCGCGGGGCCCTTCTGCGGCCAGATCCTGGGCGACTTCGGCGCCGAGGTGATCAAGCTGGAAGATCCCGGGGTCGGCGATCCGATGCGCCAGTGGGGTCGCAGCAAGCCCCAGGGCCTGTCACCCTGGTGGCCGGTGATCGGCCGCAACAAGAAATCAGTGACCCTCGACCTGCGCACCGATGAGGGCCGCGACCTGGCCCGGGCCGTGATCGCTAAGGCCGATGTGGTGGTCGAGAACTTCCGCCCCGGCACGCTGGAGGCCTGGGGCATGGGCTACGAGGCCCTGTCAGCCGACCATCCGGGCCTGGTGATGGCGCGGGTGTCGGGCTTTGGCCAGACGGGGCCCTATTCGCACCGGGCCGGCTATGCCCTGGTCGGCGAGGCCATGGGCGGGCTGCGCCACATCACCGGCGAGCCTGATCGCAATCCGGCCCGCGCCGGCATCTCGATCGGCGACAGCCTGTCGGGCCTCAACGCGGCGCTCGGCGTCATGATGGCCTTGCACGCCCGCGACCGCACCGGCCGGGGCCAGGTGGTCGATGCGGCGATCTATGAGAGCGTGCTGACGGTGATGGAGAACCTGATCACCGAATATGACCTGACCGGCTATATCCGCGAGCGATCGGGGGCGGTCTTGCCCGGCATCGCGCCCTCCAACGTCTATCCGACCAGAAGCGGCGAGCTGGTGCTGATCGGCGCCAATCAGGACACCCTGTTTCGGCGGCTGTGCGACCTGATGGGCCGTCCCGATCTGGCCGACGACGTGCGCTACAAGGATCACGCGGCGCGCGGCGCGCACCAGGGCGAGCTGGACGCCCGCATCGCCGCCTGGACCGCCGACCAGCAGATCGAGGCCCTGCTGCCCCTGCTGGAAAAGGCGGGCATCGCTACCGGCCGGATCTATCGCGCGCCCGACATGCTGGCCGATCCGCATTTCGCGGCGCGGGAGTCCATCGTCAGCGTGCCGCATCCGGTCTTTGGCCAGGTGAAAATGCAGAACGCCTTCCCGCGCCTGTCGGAGACCCCCGGCGCGGTGCGCTGGACAGGGCCGACCCTGGGCGAACACACCGACGTGGTGCTGCGCGAGGTGGCGGGGCTCAGCGATGAGGCGATCGCTGGTCTGCGGGCCCGCAAGGTGCTTTGACTACGATCCTCCCCCTTCGGGGGAGGTGGCCCAGAGGGCCGGAGGGGGCCGTCACGGCCGACTTCCAGCTAGCCCCCTCAGTCGCTCCGCGACAGCTCCCCCTGAAGGGGAGCAGCTACCGCCTCGCCCCTAGTGCCGCCCCGTCACATCCGCGATCGCCCGCGCGATCTGGTGCACATTGTAGGGCTTGCGGACGATGGGCGCATCGAAGCCCATGGGGGCGGCCTTGTCGGCATAGCCGGTGGCGAACACGAACGGCCGGCCCTCGCGACGCAGGATCTCGGCCACCGGGGCGACCGACTGGCCATTGAGGTCGGCGTCCAGCACGGCCACGTCGAACACCTGGTCCAGCATCGCCAGGGCCTCGCTTAGCTCGGCGGCGCAGCCGACCACCACAACCCCGGCGTCCTCAAGGCCGGACTCCAGCTCCAGGGCCAGCAGCAGGGAGTCCTCGACGATCAGCACCCTCAGGCCGGCGATAGCGCCGGGGCGGATGTTTTCGTCAGCGGCGATCAGGGTCTCGACGATCCGTTCGGGCGCGACCTTTTCAGGCTCGGGCGGCGGCCCGTCGGCCAGGGCCTCCGGCGCGGCCTGGATCAGGGCGCTGAGGCCGCCGCGCTTGTATTCCATGCGGGCCCGTCCGCCCAGCTCGCGTCCGACCACATCCTCGATCAGGGTCGCGCCAAAGCCGCGCTTGGTCGGCTCGGTTGCGGGTGGACCGCCGGTTTCCAGCCATTCCAGCGCGAAGCCGCCCTCGGGCGTGCGCCGCCACACGACCTCGACCTTTCCGTGCTCGCTGGACAGCGCGCCGAACTTCACCGCATTGACGGCCAGCTCGTGCAGGGTCAGCGACAGGGCCGAGGCCGCGCGCGGGGTCAGGAACAGTTCGGGCCCGTCCCAGCGGGTCTGGGTGGGGGCCACGCCGCCCAGTTCGGCGGCGGCGATCCGGGCCAGGGTGGCGCCGCGCCAGCGGGCGGCGCTGAGCAGGTCATGGGCCGAGCTCATCGATTTCAGCCGGCCGGCAAAGGTCTTGAGGAAGACGTCCAGCGAAGACGACTTGCGGGCCGACTGGGCGGCGACCGACTGGACGACCGCCAGCAGGTTCTTGATGCGGTGGTCCAGTTCGGCCAGCAGGCTCTCGCGCTGCTCGTCCTGCTGCTTGCGATCAGTGATGTCCTGGATCACGCCGATCAGGCGGGTTGGTTCGCCCTGCTCGTCGAGTGTCATCACGCCGGCGGCGCGGTTCCACTGGATTCGGCCCTTGTCGTCGGGATTGCGGCGGAACTCTACCTCGTAGCGGCCGCGCTTGCGCAGCTGGGCGTCGACGTCGCGCTGGATCTCGGCGCGATCCTCGACATGGACATAGCTAAACAGCGACTGGCCATCCTCGGCGGGAATTTCGCCGACCGGCAGGTGGGCGATCTTGGCCAGGCGCGGACTGATCCGGTAGATATCAAGCGCGCGATCCCATTCGAACTCGCCCAGGCTCGCGGCGCCGATGGCCAGGGCCAGGCGTTCGCTGTCGAGCGTGCGGACGGTGTTGGGTTCAGCGGCGTCGCGATCGCGCAGCAGCGCCTCCATGGCCAGGGCGGCCAGGTCGATGAGCGTCTGGCTGGCGTCGGCATCGATCGCCGTTCGGGGCTGGGGGTCTTCCACGGTCAGAAACCCGACCACCTGGCCGCCGGGATCGATCAGGGGCGCGCAGCCCAGGAAGCCGACATCCGGCAATGAAATCGCTGTCAGCCGGGTGTCGACGGCCGCATTCCCGCTGATCAGCGGTTCGCCCAGGGCGATCAGGAGGTCGGCCAGCGATCCAGCGCGGCGCATCACCTCGCCGCCGCCGCCGCCGCCGCCGCCGCCGAAGCTGACCTTGCAATGCAGCTGCGAGCCGCCGATCAGCCACAGCCGGGCACGCGGCGCATGGAAACCAAGGGCCGCAAGGCGAATCAGGCGCGTGAACGGGGGAGTTTCTTCGGGACGGTCAAAGGCCTTCAACGCCTTGGTGGCGCAAAGCCGTAAGGCTTCCTTGTCGGCGTCGTGCGCGGAATGGGTATCCACCATATTTCGACCATAGACTCGCTTCGCGTCAGGCGCGAGTGCCGATGCGAATTCCGCAGTGGTGAAGCTTTCAACCCCACGCTATTGTGGAACTGCTCGGCGGGGCTCCGCGTTCACCGGGCTCAACTAGATTGCCAGCCCGCTATGTTGGCCGCGCCGCGAACCGGAGATGACCATGCCTGCTGATGTCCTGAAGACCGCCGCGAAAGACGCCGCCAAGGTAACGAGCGCCGCCGCCGATGGCGTTGAACACGCCGAGCGCAGTTTCGTGGAAGCCGCCACGGCCGCCAAGGCGTCGTTGTCCGAGGCCGCCAAGCGCGTCGAGCAATCGGTCGCCGAAGGCTTCGACACCCTGCGCGCCCAGAGCCGCACCTATACCGACACCGCCGGCCAGCAGCTGGATGACGCCCAGCGCTACGTCACCGAGCGGGTGCGCGAACGCCCGCTGACCGCCACCCTGGCCGGGCTCGGCGTCGGCCTGCTGATCGGCCTGCTGATCGCCGGCAACCGCAATACCGACCGGTGATCTTCGAAAAGACCCTGATGACGCTCGCGGCGGCGGCGGCCATAGCGGCTGCGGCTGCCGTCGGCGTGTTCGCGGCGGCCTTCGCGCTGTACGCCGTGGTCGAGACCCGGCTGGGCCCGGCCGGTGCCGCCGCCGTGGTCGCGGCTGTGGCTGCCTTGATCGTGGCCATCGCCGGGCTGGTCGCCGCCCGCAAGGCCGAGCACCGCCAGCCGCCTCGCGCCGGCGCTGCGCCGGAGCCGTTCAGCTTCGCGGAAAAGGTCGTCGACATCGTCAAGGATCGGCCGCTGCTGTCGATCGGCGCGGGTCTGGCCGCTGGCATCTTCGCGCTGAAAAATCCGACCCTGACGACGGCTGTTTTCAAAGCCTTCATGGAACCGCGGCAACCGCCGCACTAGATACCTACCGATCTTTGCGTTCTCACCCTTCCCCCTGGGGAACGCCTTTCCATGGAGCCAGCATGTATACGCTACCCGAGCTTCCCTACGCCTATGAGGCGCTGGAGCCGACCGTTTCGGCCAACACCCTGCATTTTCATCACGACAAGCACCACGCCGCCTATGTCACGGCCCTCAACGGCCTGATGGACGGCGACGACAAGGGCTCGCTGGAAGAGCTCATCAAGGCTGCAGCCCCCGGCAAGGTGTTCAACAACGCCGCCCAGGCCTGGAACCACGCCTTCTTCTGGGACGCCATGAGCCCGGCAAAGACCGCGCCGGGCGCCGACCTGGCCGCAGCCATCGACGAAGCCTTCGGCGACCTGGCGGCCCTGAAGACGGCTTTTGTCACCGAGGGCGTTGGCCACTTCGCCTCGGGTTGGGTGTGGCTGGTGTCGGACGGTGGCCGGCTGAAGGTGATCTCGACCCATGATGCGGCCACCACCGTCACCCAGGACGGCGTGACGCCGCTGCTGGTCTGCGACGTCTGGGAACACGCCTATTATCTGGACCATCAGAACAACCGTAAGGGCTTCCTGGAAGCCTGGTTCGACACCCTGGCCAACTGGACCCTGGCCGACCGCCAGCTGGCCGCCGCCAAGGGCGCGGGCGAGGCCTGGCGCTATCCGGCTCCGCAATAGAGCATCGCGCGGAAAAGTGGACGCCGGTTTTCCGCAAAAGCGATGCGAAAACAAAAAGCTAGAGCGGGGCGTGCGATTCCCTTTTCGCGCGCGCCGCTCTGGCCGATCAGGTTACGACGTTCAGACGGCGCGGCGAAAGCCGCGCCGTTTTGCGTTTCAGGCCGCTGGCCGCCGGTCGAAAGCCCAGGTGCGCCACACGACGAACGCGACCCGCTCGAACGCCATGGCCGTGACGCGAATCTCGGTGGGGTCGATCTCGATGATGTTGAAGCTGGGCGGAACGCCACGCTCGCGCACCGACAGGGTGCCCGACACCACCGCCCGCGTCTTGCCGTCGCCGAACGGATAGGCGGCCACGAAGGGCGTGTGGATATGGCCTGACAGGACCAGATCAGCGCCCGCCGCCGACAGGCTGCCGGCGGCGCGCGTTCCGCCACGCACTTCGCTGGTCATCGGCTCGCCGGTCAGCTCCATCAGCGGGTGATGGCAGACCACGATCCGGGCGTCTGCCGGCGCGGCGGCCAGCTGGCCTTCCAGTCGCCGGATCTGGCGGTTCGAGATCGCGCCCTTCGACCAGTTCCAGCGCAGCTGCGCCCGGCGGGCCGTATTGACGCCAAAGACCGAGACGCCCGGCGCCCGCCAGACGCCGCCGTCGGCCGGACCAAAGCGCGCCTCATAGCGTCGCCAGGGGGCGATGAACCGCTCGATCAGTTCGCCGGGGCCCACATAGGGCGCGTCGTGATTGCCCGGCGTGGTGAACAGGGGCGTGGGCGCGCGATCCATCCAGGCCCTGGCCGCATCGAACTCGGCGATCACGCCATCGCGGGTCAGGTCGCCGGCCGCCACCAGCAGGTCGGGCTTCTCCAGATGAAACCGGGCCAGCGCCGCTTCGGTAGCCGCCGGGTTCTCGCCGCCGAAATGGATGTCCGAGACCTGAATGATCTTGACGGTCATGGCTGCTCGGGCAGGGCGAAGGCGCGGAAGGCCTTGGGGCGAAAGCGGATGTGGACCTCGGGCTCCAGACGCATCGGCTCGCCATCCAGAATGGCCGGAATTCGGCCGCCGGCCCATACCCGGCCCACCCTGCAGCGGCCCATGCTGACCGAGGGATCGTCGCGCCAGGTTCCGCTCAGCGCGCTGACCCCCAGGCGGAAAACTTCCATGGCGTTGGACGGGTCCAGCGCCGCCGCCTCAAGCGCCCTCTCGTCCTCGTCCAGGACGCTTGAGACCAGGGGACACATCAGGGTCAGGGCCTGCGTCTTCTGTTTGGGGCGGCCATCCAGCGTAAAGCGCAACCGGCCGGAAAAGGCCTGTCGAAACGCGCGGTGGGCGCGCAGGGCTGTCAGGCGGATCTTTCCGGCCCGGGCCGCTTCACGCGCGTCGGCCCACAGGGCCGGACTGCCCAGGATCGCCGCCACGAAGAACTGGCGCCCGGCCACTTCGCCGCCCGACACCATGCGCGGCGCGCCGTCCGTCAGACAGGCCTCCATGGCCTCGGGCCAGGACCGCTCGCCATAGAAGGCGCGGGGCAGCATGTTCATGGTGCCGCCGGGCAGGGGCGCGATGGGCGGGCCGTCGGGACCCGACATCTCGGCGGCGGCCCGCGCCGTGCCGTCGCCGGCGATGATGAATACCGCGTCCGGGTCGGAATCGATGACGCTCCGCAGGCAGGCCGACAGGTCGGCACCCGGCGTGTGCACGGTTCCCGCGACGCCATGTTCGGCCAGAATCCGTTCAGCGATAGCCGGCGCATCGGGGCCGACCGATCCGGAAGCGATATTGGCGATGATCTCTACGCGCCTCACGGCCTACTCCGCTTCATTGACACACGGGCTAACGGCCAAGCTTTTCGAGGGTTCCCGAGCCCGGCGGCGGAACCTTGAATCACGCCGGCCGTTAGCCTTACCAGAACAGCGCGATGGGATAGCCACAATGAACAAGACGATTATCGCCCTGCTGGGTGTCGGCCTGCTGGCCACGGCCTGCACCTCGACAGGCAATGTTGAACGCAACGCGGCCGGCGGCGCAGCCCTGGGCGCGCTCGCGGGCGCTGTGATCGGCAACAATGTCGGCAGCGGCAGCGCCAGCACGGGCGCAGCGGTCGGCGCGGCCGTCGGCGGCACGGCCGGGGCCATCAAGGGCTGTCGCGAAGACGGCGGCTGCGGCGCAGCCGACGTCAACCGCCGCCAGTATTACGACCAGAGCGCAGGCCGCTATTACTACTACGACTCCCGCAGCGGTCGCTACTTCTGGGAGGACGGTCGTCCCCGCTAGAGCGTTTTCCGATAAGTGTGAAACGGTTATCGGATCGAAAAACGCTCTAAACTTATGATTTAGAGCCCTTTTCGTCCGACCCTGATGAAGCCATCAGGTCGGAAAGGGCGCTAGAGCGTTTTCCGATAAGTGTGAAACGGTTATCGGATCGAAAAACGCTCTAAACTTATGATTTAGAGCCCTTTTCGTCCGACCCTGATGAAGCCATCAGGTCGGAAAGGGCTCTAGGGAACGCTCGCGCCGACGAAAACCCAAGGGGCGGCCGACAGATGTCGGTCGCCCTTTTGCACGTTCAGGAAAAGGGGAGGCGTTATGACCCTCAAGATCACCGCAGCAGCGCTCGGCGCTGGACTGATGCTCGCGGGCTGCGCGTCGGTGCCCTGGATGCCGAAGCGCGCCGCCATCGAGGCCCTGCCGCCGGCCTGCGCGGACTTCCAGGTCTCGATCTATTTCGAGCGGGATGAGGCCCGGGTGACGCGCGAGGCGCGATCGGTGCTCAACAGCGCCGGGGCCATGACGCGTGGCTGCACGGTCGACAAGGCTCGCGTCGTGGGCCTGGCCGACGCGGTCGGCGCGGCCGACGCCAATATGGCGCTGTCTCGGCGCCGCGCGGAGGCGGTCACCAGGGCGCTGATCCGGGCGGGCTTTGGCAAGGCGGAGTTCGATGTCGCCGCAGCCGGGGACGCCGGCGCCACGACCGGAGCGGGTGCCTCGGCGCCGCTGCGTCGCCGGGCCGATATTGTCTTCGAGATCAGCAAACCCTGAGCCTCAGGCGGACCGCCAGACACCGCCCGCCTCCGGCCTCGGCTGGGGGCGGGCTTTTTTTGCTGAAGCAGGCCGCACGACAGAAAGGCGGGCCGCGTGGCGGTCCGCCTGAAAGCCAGATTCAGAAGGGGGGGGTGCGGAGGCGGCAGGCTGGCTTGCGCCAGCCGCAAGTCGGGGGGGCGTCGCCGCCTCCGCAAAGAGAAAACGCGATCGCCAAACTCTGGTTCCGGATCGGCGCGACTATTTTCGCCCGACCGTTGAAGGCCCGACCGCAACCGTCGGAGGGAACGCTGCGGGGTGGCGCACGTTGTTTGGGCAACGGCCAACCGGGCCGTCTTCGAACAATGAGGGCGCGTCATGATCCGGAGCTACCAGGCCGAACATGGCGGAACGGTTTTTTACGCGGCGCCAACTCGCCGTCAGAGAACGGCCAGAACGCGGCTCGTGGCCTTGGTGGTGATCGCCGTAGTGGCTGCGTCGGCGGGTGTCGTCCAGACCTTCAACGCCCGGTCCCTGCCCATCGAGATGCTCGCGTTCGAACCCGCCCAGTAACCTTGCCATGGAGAGCGACATGCCCGCCGACAGTGATTCACCAGCCCCCCGCCTCAACGCCACGCGCGCGCGTCAGGGCCAGTGGGGACAGCACATCTTCTGGATCCTGATCGTGTCGACGGTGCTGGCCGCCATCGCGCTGTTCGGGGCCTGGGGCTTCCGGTCGGACGATCTGGCCGAGGTCGAGCACAACAACGGCGCCAAGACCCCGGCCGAGGCCGCCCGTTACGACACGCCGCAGAGCCCGGCCCGCCAGACGCCGGCCGGCTGATCAGCTTTCTAAACTGACACCCAGACGAAAACGGCCGCCCCTTCGGGCGGCCGTTGACGTTCCAGGCAGGTCGATCAGGCGGCCTTGCGGGTGCGCCTTGGATGGAAGAACAGTGCCTGGCCGATCGCCGCCTTCACCGTTTCCGGCTGGAAGGGCTTGGTGATCAGGAAGGTCGGTTCCGGGCGCTCGCCGGTCAGCAGGCGTTCGGGGAAGGCCGTGATGAAGATCACCGGTACGTCGAGACGGGCCAGGATGTCCTTGACCGCATCAATGCCCGACGAGCCGTCGGCCAGCTGAATGTCTGCCAGGACGAGACCCGGCGTCCTGCGCGCCACCGCCTCGAGCGCCTCGGTGCGCGTGGCGGCGATCTCGATGACCTCATGGCCCAGCTCGCGGACCAGAGCCTCGATGTCGGCGGCGATGACCGGTTCGTCCTCGATAATGAGCACGGTGGTGGCCAGTTCGGCGTCGATCTCGGTCTGGGCCTCGGAGATCAGGCGTTCGACATCGCCGAACTCGCAATCCAGGATCTGCGCGGCCTCGGTCGGCGTGAAGCCTTCCAGGGCGGTGAGCAGGAAAGCCTGACGCGAGCGCGGCGCTATCCGCATCAGGCGTTGCGTCGCGTCGTCGGCGGCGGAACCGCCACCGCCACCGTCATGGCGCGCTTCAAGTTGAGCGCCAGTAGAAAGCCAGATCGCATGGAAGACGCGATAAAGCGCGACGCGGGGCGACAGGTCGGCATCCAGGGAACGCTCGCCCGCGGCCAGCGCCTCAAGCGCCACCCGGACATAGTGGTCGCCGGTGTTCTGATCGCCAGTGAGGGCGCGGGCGTAGCGGCGGATGTAAGGCAGATGCGGCGCCAGCCGAGCTAGAAGACTCATGACCCCTCCCGATGCGGTGTCTTCGTGAAAAACGCGATTCAACGGCCAAGCTGGGCCATTTGATCAGGGTGTTAAACGCCGCCTTATGAAGCCGGTTCCGCCGATTGCAGAATTTTGCCTTTCTATGCCCAAGCTCTTGGAACCCGATACGGAAAACCGCGTTGTCGTCTGGCAGAAACACATTCGGCCAAAGGGGGCGGGCGCTGCGTTATTTCGGCGTCGAGGACATGATCGAACACGTACCCATGCAAGATCACCGCAAAGGCGCCGCAGCGCTCGACGAAGCCCGCCTGCGTCAACAGGCCATCGGCGTAAAGCTGCGCCAGATATTCGACGAGGTCGTCAACGAGCCGGTGCCCGACGAATTCCTTGAAATCCTGCGCAAGGCCGAAAAGCCGGCAGGCGAGGAATGAGCATGGCGGACACCGAAGCTCAGGTCGGCCGGTCGCCGTTTGACCCGCCGCGCGACAACGCGTTCAAGCGCGAACTTGTCACGCTGATCCCGCATCTGCGCGCCTTTGCCCGCACCCTGACGGGCGACCCCACCGCCGCCGACGATCTGGCGCAGGACGCCATGATGAAGGCGTGGGACGCGCGCGCCAGCTTCCAGCTGGGCACCAACATGAAGGCCTGGACCTTCATGATCCTGCGCAACCAGTTCTATTCCGAAAAGCGCCGCTCCTGGCGCCAGAGCCAGCTCGACCAGGAGGCCGCCGAGCGGACCCTGGTGGCGGTGGACAACCCTGAGGCCCCCGTTGCGCTCGACGAACTGCGCATGAGCCTGGGCATGCTGCCCGCCGAACAACGCGAAGCCCTGATCCTGGTTGGAGCCGGCGGCTTTGCCTATGAAGAGGCCGCCGCGATCTGCGGCTGCGCTGTGGGCACCGTCAAAAGCCGCGTCAGCCGGGCCCGCCGGGCATTGCAGGCGATCCTGGAAGCCGGCGCCTACGACCGCGACGGCCGGTCGGCGAGCGATGCGATGGGTTCGATCCTGGCCGACGCGGAGCGCCTGAGCTCCTTGCGGTGAGACCTTTCAAAAGTCGTGGCGCGGGGACCTTGACGTCAATCCGCGTCCGGCTGGCGGCGGCGCTGTTTATCGCCCTGCTGCCAGTCCTGCTGCTGGGCGGCCTGCAGTCGATCTTCGCGTTCCGCGCCGAGGCCGACCTGCGCCGCCAGAGCCTGGAACTGGCGGCCGGACGCAGCGCGGCCATCGCCCGCGCGCGTATCGAGGCGGCCGGCGTTCTGCTCCAGACACTCGGCCCGGGTTCGGTGGGCCTGGAATGCGCCCAGCGTCTGGCCGATGTGCGGGCGCGCCTGCCGGGCTACGCCAATCTGGTCCGTTTCGACTCTCGTGGCCGGGTCGTCTGCGCCGCCGCGACCACCCCGCCCGACCCCACGCGAGCCGGACGGCTCTGGTTCCGCGAGCTGGCGGCGGGGTCGGATCTGGTGGTGGCCAGCGCGCCAGGCGCGATCTATGCGACCGAACCGTCGATTCTGGCGGCCGTGCGGGCTAACGCGGTCGATGACAAGTTCGACGGCGCCATGGTCGCGGTGCTGACCCTGCGCAGCCTGCGCCTGGAAACCGCCAACCGCTTCATGCCCGAAGGCGCCGAGATCGCCCTGGCCGATTCGCACGGCGCGGTGTTCGCCGCGACCGAATCGGGAGCCTTCGGCACCCCGCCCGTGGGCTGGCGCTCCGTGGCCAATGCGCGCGGGGCCGTGCTGTGGTCGGGCAAGGATCGCCAGAACCGCAGCCGGGTCTATTCCGCCGCCCCGCTGACCGAGAGCGGCGTCTTCGTGCTGCTGTCGGCCCCGTCGCCGGGCCTGTTGTCGTGGGCCTGGATCAATCCGATCTCGCGCCTGGCCCTGCCGCTGCTGGCCTTTGGCCTCGCCCTGGGCGCGGTGCTGTACGCCGCCGAGCGGGCGGTGATCCGCTGGATCATCTATTTGCAGCGCGTGGCGGCGATCTATGCGCGCGGCCGCTTCACGGTGCGACCCTTGCAGGCCGAGCGCGCGCCGCCCGAGATCCGCGAGCTGGCCGCCACCCTGGATGACATGGCCGGCGCGATCGTGGCTCGCGATGCGTCCCTGATGGACAGCCTGGCCGAGAAGGACGCGCTGATGCGCGAGATCCATCACCGGGTGAAGAACAATCTGCAGATCATTACCTCACTGCTGAACATGCAGCAGCGCGCCCTGACCGATCCGGCTGCCAGGGCGGCGATGAACGACACCCGCCAGCGCATTACCGCCCTGGCCCAGATCTATCGCGCCCTCTATCAGGGTCCCGACCTCAAGCGCGTCGACCTGCGGCCCTTCCTGGAAGAGCTGACCGCCCAGCTGCTGGCGGGCGAGATCTCGAGCTCGGGCGCGGTGCGCACCGAGGTCCACGCCGATCCCCTGGTCATCGATCCCGACCGCCTGGCCCCCATCGCCCTGTTCGCGGTCGAGGCCATCACCAACGCCCAGAAGCACGCGTTCGCCGACCGGGGCGGGGTGCTGTCGGTCAACTTCACCGTGCACGGCGAAGAGGCCGAACTGTCGATCGGCGACGACGGCCCGGGCGCCAACCAGGATCCTGGCGAAGGCGTCGGTCGCACCCTGATGAACGCCTTTGCCCGCCAGCTTCGTGGCAAGGTGAGCTTCGAGACCAGCCCCCAGGGCGGCCTGCTGGTGCGGTTGATTTTCCCCACGCCGCTGGCGCCACCCGTGGCCGGAACCTAGCTTCGCCGGAGACGTTGTCTGAAGCGAACAGGTTTCATGCCCATCGGGCCCAAGCACCGGAGAACACCATGCGCAAATTGATCATCCTGGCCGCACTCGCCGCCAGCCTGTCCGTCGCCGCCTGCAACACCGTCGAAGGCGCCGGCAAGGACGTCTCGTCGGCCGGCAAGGCCGTCACCGAAACCGCCCAGGACGCCAAGAACTAGTCAGGCCTCAGGGCCTGCAGCGAGCCCGCCGGTCCCACCGACCGGCGGGTTTTGCTTGCCCGAAGTTTCGGCTGGGCTGGATGGCAAGCGGTTGTCTTTCGGGGTCGCAAAGCGTCGCAACGCCTGCAAACGGGCTCCGCCAGTTCCAATAGGGACCAAGACTACGCGCCGCCGGGCCTAGGCCCTAGGCGGCGGCTTCTTCCTGCGCTCGGGCTTCGACCGCGCTGCGGACGAAGACGCCGGGCTGATCCGAGGCCGAAAACAGCGTCGCGCCGGCGCCGGTCAGGTGGTCGTCGGGGCTCAGCACCAGAACGCCGTCGTCGGCCAGGCGCGCGGCCAGGCTTTCGATGATCCGCCCATGCAGCGAAGGTTCCATGCCGTCCAGGACGTGACGCAGCAGGATCACGTCGAACCGGCCCATCGGCGACAGGTCGCTGAGCAGGTTGATCCGCTTCCAGCGCACCAGCTGGCGGATGCGCGGCGAGATTTCCCAGGTGTCGTCCTGATTGGCGAAATGCTTGACCAGTTGCTGGATCGGCAGGCCGCGCTGGATCTCGAACTGGGTGTAGAGGCCGCTCTGGGCCTTTTCCAGGCAGCGCTCCGACAGGTCGGAGCCGAAGAATTCGAACCTGGCGCCCGGCTCGACGTCGCGGCTGTCGCCCGTGGCCATGGCCAGGGAATAGACCTCCTGGCCGGTCGAGCAGGCGGCGCTCCAGACGCGGATCGGCTGGTCGCGGCGGGCCTTGGACAGGGTCGGCAGCACGTGGTCGCGCAGATGGGCGAAGACCTCGCGGTCGCGGAAGAAGCTGGTCTCGTTGAAGGTCAGGGCCTCGACGACCGCCCAGATCAGGCGTTCCTCGCGCTTGGACCGCAGGGTGGCGATCAGGGCCTCGATCGAGTCGAAGCCCTCGCGCCGGGCCAGTGGCCCCAGGCGGCTCTCGATCACATAGGTCTTGTCGACATCGACCTTCAGGCCGGCGCGGGCGCGGCCCAGGGCGGCCAGCAGTTCCATGTCTTCGGGGGTCAAAGCAGGCCCGCCTCGGCGAACTTCGCCGCGATGATCTCGCCGTCGAACGGCTTCATGATGTATTCGTTGGCGCCGGCCTCAAGCGCGGCGCGGATGTGGTCGACGTCGTTCTCGACGGTGCAGAACACCACGGTGGGCGCATCGCCGCCCGGTTCGTTGCGGAGCTGGCGCAGAAACTCGATGCCGTTCATCACGGGCATGTTCCAGTCCAGCAGCACGGCGTCGGGCATGGAGCCGCGACACCACGCGAGAGCCTCCATCCCATCGGCGGCCTCGGCGATCTCAAAGCCGATGTCCTCGAGGACCCGGCGGGCAACCTTGCGGATCACCCGGCTGTCGTCGACCACCAGACAGGTCTTCACGGCATGCTCCAATCCCAGGCCGCTATCGTCGGGCGTCGAGGTTAAGGAGCCGTGTGTCTTGACGATAAACCGTCAATTTTCCGGTGGGCGCATGAGCGTGGCGGCCCAAAGCGCCAGCGGTTTCGGCGTCCGCCACGCTCCAGTGTTTGATCGATCGCCTTTCTACGCCTCACAAAGTGAGACAAAAGGCTCTAGGCTGGCACCCAGCAGGCCAGGCTGATGCGATCCTCGCCCGCCTCGACGGCCACCTGACCGCCGGCGGCGCGCACCAGGGCGTGCAGATAGGCCGCCTGCACCCACGGCCCGCCCAGACCCTCGGTCAGGGCCTCGCCACGCAGGCCAGCCAGCACCTCGGGCCGCAGGCGGGCGCGGGGGCCGAGGGAATCGGCGGTGATCAGGAACCGGCCCTCGGCCGTGGCGCCCTTCAGGGTGGCGACGCCGCCGGCCGGCAGGGCGCTGGCCGACAACTGGGCGATATTGAGCAGGGCCCGGGCCGAGGCCTTGTTGATCGGCTGCGACTCTATGGCCCAGACCATGGTGGGACGCACATGGTCAAAGACGCCCTGGGCCAGCTTTTCCAGTTCGCGCGAATCGAAGGCCTCGGCCGAGGCCGAAGCGCCGAAGGCCACGCGGCAGAACTGCAGCAGGTCGGCCAGCTTGCGGGCCGAAGAGGCGATCAGGCTCATGGCGTCTTCGCGCATGTCCTGGGCGGAGGGATCGTCCAGCAGGTCCAGGCCCGAGACGATGGCGCTGGCCGGGCTGATGAAGTCGTGGCACAGGCGCGCCGCCAGCATAGCGGCGAAGTCGGGCCCGTTGACATCAACGCTTCCCGCAGCAGGGGCGGGGGTGCTCGGGGCGGGCTGCGAGGGCGTGTCGGTCATGGTGCGGACTCTGGCGTGATTTGAGGCTTTGGCAAACTGAAGGCGCGGCTTATCAGAGCTGCGTTATGGATCCGTTTCTCGAACCTGGCGTCCTGGTGCGCCACCCTGACCAGCCCGACTGGGGTCTGGGACAGGTGCAATCGGTGATCGGCCATCGCGTGACCGTCAATTTCGAAGACGCCGGCAAGCAGACGATCGACACCCAACGCGTGACGCTCGTCTATGTCGGCGATGACCCCCGAGGGTCGTCGTGAGAGGATCCTGAATGAGCGTTTCCGACCGGCCTCTCGCCGCCCTGCCTCTGGCCGATTGGGGCCGGGCCCTGGCCGATATCTGCGAGGAGGCCGCCACGGTCATCCTGCCGTTCTGGCGGACCGAACTGGACGTGGTCCAGAAGGCCGATTCCAGCCCGGTGACCGAGGCCGACAAGGCCGGCGAGATCCTGATCCTGCAGCGTCTGGCGCAGGTTTTCCCCGGCGTACCCACGGTGTCGGAAGAGGACGCCAGCGAGTTTGGCGCGCCCGAGGACATCGGCCCGCGCTTCTTCCTGGTCGATCCGGTGGACGGCACCAAGGCCTTCGTGCGCGGCGATGCCAATTTCACGGTCAATATCGGCCTGATCGAGAACGGCGTCCCCGTGGCTGGCGCGATCGTGGCCCCGGCCACCGGCGAGGCCTGGTTCACCACCGCCGACGGGGTGCTCAAGCGCCTGACGCCGGGCGGCCCCGAGGCTCCCGCACGCGTGCGGGCCTGGCCCGGGGGCGAGGCCGTGGCCCTGGTCAGCCACACGATGAAGGAAGAGCGCGCCAACGAACTGGCGGCGCAATACGGCTTTGACCTGCGCACCCCGATGGATAGCTCGATCAAGATGTGCCGCATCGCCGAGGGCAGCGCCGACATCTATCCGCGCCATGGCCCGACCATGGAATGGGACACCGCAGCGGGCCACGCGATCCTGGTCGCAGCCGGCGGGCGGTTCACCGCGCCGGATGGGTCGCCCTTCGTCTATGGCAAGGCCGATCAGGGCTTCCGCAACGGCTGGTTCGTGGCGCGGGGTGGTTAGCGGCTGTCGCCTCTGACCAAAAGGCTGTCATCCCGGATCGGCGCCCGGCTTCGCCGAGCTTGTCGGGGATGACAGCCTTTCCCTCACAGGCCGTAGGCAATCGCCCGACCTTCAGGGAGAGGACCTCAAGGCGCAGGCTCAACCTCCGCCGGCGTCGTCAGGATCGTCCCCGCCGAGGCCGCGATGATGCAGCCGATGGCCAGCCACTGCAGCGGCGCCAGGCGCTCGCCCAGCATCAGCAGTCCGGCCAGGGCCCCGACCGCCGGCTCGGCGCTGAGCATCACCCCGAAGCTGCGCTTGGGAATGCTCTTCAGGGCCACCATCTCCAGTGAATAGGGGATGGCGCTGGACAGCACCGCGACCACCAGGCCCAGCATCAGCACGTGGGGATGAAAGAGCGCGGCGCCGGCCGTGGCCAGGCCGATCGGCGCCACGATCAGGGCCGCCGTGCTCATGCCCAGGGCCACGGTGCGGCCTGCATGCATGTGGCCGGTGCGCTTGCCCAGCACGATGTAAAGCGCCCACAGCACCGCCGCCGTCGCCGCAAAGCCCACCCCGACCGGGTCGAGGGCGTCGGCGCCGGGTTTCAGTGGCAGCAGCAGCAGACCCAGCGCCGCCAGGCCGATCCAGACGAAGTGGATCAGCTTTCGCGAATGGATCAGGGCCAGGGCCAGCGGCCCGGTGAACTCGATGGCGATGGCCAGGCCCAGGGGTATGGTGCGCAGCGACATGTAGAAGCAGAGGTTCATCAACCCCATTACGGCGCCGTACAGCGCCACGGCGGTGAGGTCGGCGCGGCTCAGCGGGTATCGCCAGGGGCGCCAGAGCGCCAGCAGGATCAGGGCTGAAAAGCCGACGCGGTACGCCGTCGTGCCCTCGGCCCCGACCAGAGGAAACAGCTGCTTGGCGAACGACGTGCCGACGCACAGCGTGACGATCGCGACAAACAGTGCGGCGTAGGGCGTCAGGGATCTGAACGGGGCGGGCATGCAGCCGTTCTTAGGGAACTGGGCGCGATGGTTCCAGTCGCGAGATCCTCCCCTCTCGGGGGAGGTGGCCCGGAGGGCCGGAGGGGGCTAGCGCGGCTTTCGCCCAGATGGCCCCCTCCGTCGCCTCCGGCGACACCTCCCCCAGAGGGGGAGGAGCTTTCTCGATCGCCTACTTCTTCATCCAGCCGCCATCCAGCGGCCTCCAGTACTGGCCGGGCGCCAGGCGGCTATAGAGCTGCTTGGCGGTGGCCTGGCCGGCCGCTTCGGGCGTCACGCCGGTCTTGGCGGCGATGTCCTTGTAGGCGGCGGCGCGGCCGGTGTTGATCTCGGTGACCGAGGCTCGCAGGGCGGTGTCGCCGCCGGCCACGATGCCGAGAAAGCCGTCGGCCTGCTCGCCCACGGTTCCGGCGGCCTTGGCGGCGTCGACTGTGGCCTTGGCGGCGGCGGATTGGGCCACAGCCCCGCTTGCGCCAACGACGGCGAGCGACAGGCCGATGGCCAGAACCGTCAGTGTGTTGCGCATCATGTCGGTTCCTTTCCTAGAACAGGTTGGGGTTTTGCTGGATCAGCGTCTGGACTTCCTTGTCCAGCCGCACCCGGACGTCGGCGTCCAGCTTGGCGTAGATATTGATCGGGTCGACCTTGACGCGGATCGTCGGGGTGCAGGCTCCCAGCGCTCCCATCGCGATCAGGCCCATCAGCAGGGCGCGCTGTCTCATGCGGGTGTCTCCAGTTAAGGTGGAAAAATGATCGGTCACGGCTGAACCGGGGCTGAACGCGGGGTGCCCATTTCAGGGCCAGAGGGGTCTTCGCCTCTATAGGCGCGTCGCCAGGCTTGCAGAAGCTCGTCGAAGTTCAGCGAGGTGTCGAGGGTCAGGTCCACCGGCGTCTTGGCCGGCAGGGGGATGCGCTTGTTGAACGCCTTGCCGCGCAAAAGGTCCAAAAGCCCGACCCGAGCCTTCTCGGCGACCTTGGGGTCGTGCTCGCCCTTGATGTGGAACAGGATCGCCAGCCGCCCCTGGTCGGTGCTGTTGACGCCCGCCTCCAGGGTGGTGAACGACAGGTTCTCCATGGCCTGATAGGCGAAGTCCTGGATGGCGTTGACCGGCGCGACCGGCGAGGCGGGCGGGGCCGGCGCGCCGGGGCTGTCGCTGTCCTGGCCCTGCACGCCGGCCTGCACGCCTGTCAGGGCGGCGCGGGAGATCGCCAGGCGACCCGGCTGGGTGGCCTTGATCTTGCCGTCCAGGAGGCGGAAGCCCCTGGGGCCCAACTCGAACGGCAGGCGGCCGTCGACCACGGCCTCCAGCTGGATCTTTTCGACCAGGGACGAGGCGGCGATCAGCTCGCCCAGGTCCAGGTGCTGCACCACGATCACGCCGCGGATCGGCTTTTCCGGGTCCAGCGGCACGTCGGTGGGCTCGATCGAGATCCGGCCCTTGGCGGCCTCGAAGGCGGCCGAGGAGATGTGCAGGGCGTCGGCCCCCAGGCTGAAGGCGGCGGTGAAGCCCTCCAGCGGCACCAGGCTGTCGATGCGGACGATCTTCAGGCCCTGGTCGGGGGCGCTGACCAGCGGGGTCAGGCTGGTGAAGTCGATGGCGCCGTCCAGGGTGGCGACGAAGCCGATCGGGCTGGTGAAGTCGATCCGGCGGGCGACCAGCCGACCGTTGCTGTTCATGCCGTCGGCGTCCCAGACATACAGGCCCGTGAAGCCGGCCGGGCCGGTGGCCTGGGTCGCCCAGGACGCCATCGGCGACAGGTCGCCGGGCTGCAGCCCCTCTTTCACGAAGGCCAGTTTGCTGGCGTCCAGCTCGGCCCGGCCGCGCGCCTGGGCGATGTCGTGGCGCAGGGTGATCCGGCCCAGCGGCTGGCCGACCGGGGTCGCGGCGTCGATGGCCCCGGTCCAGATGCCGTTCGACAGAGAGAGACGCCCGGCGGCCTTGATCGGGTTGAAGCGGCGGGTCTGCGCGCCGTCGCGCAGCAGGCCCTTGTCCAGCCGGACCTCGGCGCGCATCGCCCCGCTGGTCCCCGAGGCGGTCAGGGCTCCCCCACCATCCTCGACGGCGGCCTGGGCTTCGTCGAGCGACAGGGTCAGGTCGCCGAACCGGGCCGAGGCCGTCCAGGCACCGTCATTCAGTGTCAGCAGCGGGCCCGCGCCAGGGCAGAGGCTGACCTTCGGGGCGCTCAGCGGCGTCTCGCCGATCAGGACGCGCGTCGCCGTCAGGGGCTGGCAGCCGGCCAGGGCGAAGCTGAAGCGGGGGCCGTCCGTCTGCGCCACGCCTTCGATGCGGCCGGCCACGCCCTCCAGCGGGGCGTAGTCGACACCCTCGCCGGTCAGGGCCAGGCGGCTGCTCAGCGCGCCGCCCGCCATCCGCCAGTCGGGGGCGTCCAGGCGCAGGGTGGGCAGGCCGCCGCCGGACAGCTCGGCGACGAGGCCGCCGCGCATCTGGTCGGCCAGGGCGTCCAGCAGCGGTCCGCGCGGCGCGGCGATGCTGGCGCGGACGCCGTTGGCGGCGGTCAGGGTGATCGGTCTGGGCAGGGCCAGGATCGTGCGGCGCTCGCGCAGGCTCAGGTCGAAGGCCGGGGCGCGCAGGTCGAAGGTCCGCAGGGCCTGGGCGGCAGCGCGGGCGTCGGCGTCGTCGGGCAGCACGCCGGCCAGCCGCTCGGCGTCAGGACCCGAGACGCCGCTGTCGGCGCCGGCCGAGCCGCTGAGGATCAGGGTGGGATTGTCCAGCCGGCCGCCGACCCGTCCCTCGGCGTTGGCCGCCACGCTGGTCAGGGCCAGGCCGCGGCGGGCCAGGCGGTTGGCACCCAGCTGCACGGCCAGGGGTCCGCTGACCGCGACGCCGGCCGGATCGGCCGACAGGATCAGCCCCGCCAGGTCCAGCCGGGCGGAGGCGTCGCGCAGGGCCGCGCCGCCGGCCAGGGTCTGGGCCGCGTCGGCCTGAACATGGCCGCTGGCCTGGACGGCGATCTTCTGACCCAGCCGCGAGGCGGCGACATGGCCCAGAGCGAGGTCGAGGCTCACGTCGCGGGCGTCGAGATCGGGGGCGTGCAGGGTCCGGCCCCGCGCCTGGCCGACGATCCGCCCGTCGAAGCGGCCCTGGCTCAGGGTCCCGTCCAGCGCGCCGATCAGGGCCAGGCTGGCCGCCGCGTCGGTGGCGCTGATCGTGCCGGTCCGGGCCGCGGCGGCCTTGAGCACGGCGCGGATTTCAGCTGGACCGGTCGCCGATAGTTTCGCCAGGTCGGGATAGGCCAGGTCGGCGTCGATCTGGCCCTGGGCGTCGTCCAGCTCAAGATCTTCGCGGACCAGGGCGTCCAGATCGAAGCGGGCGGCCAGCGTCAGGCGCTCGCCGCGCTTGCGGGCCGACAGCAGGGCGCCGCGCGCCTCGACCACCAGGTCGCCGGTGGCGTAGCGCATGCGGGCCAGCCGCCCGTCGAAGCGCAGCAGCTTGCCGTCGTCGAGGCTGGCGTCGCCGGTGATCCGCGCCAGACCCCCGGGGGTGCTCAGGTCCAGCCGGGCGTTCTCGACCAGAATGGCCGGGCCGGTCGCCTTGGGCTTCTTGGGAGAGCTCAGGGCCTCGTCGATCAGCGGCTGCAGGGGCCCGAAGTTAAGGCCGCCCTTTTCGGTCAGGCTGGCCTTGATCCGGGGGCGCACCAGCCGCACGGCGCGGGTGTCGATGGCGAAGGGGCCGTCAGACCCCGATCTGCGCGTCCACGGGGCCTGCAGATCATAGGCCACCTCGATGCGGTCGGCGGCGAAGATCGGATCGCTTTTGGGCCCCAGCCGCACCGAGCCGGAAAAGCCGCTGGCGTCCAGGTCGTCGACCACCACCACCGCGTCTATGCCACGCTCGCGCAGCCAGCTCTGGGCCAGCTCGCGGCTGATCTCGCGACGTCCGCCATGCACCAGCAGGCCCACAGCGATGAAGGCCAGCATCGACAGCGACACGGCTTCCAGCCCGGCGTCGACCAGCCGGTCCCGGCGGATGGCGCGTTGGCGGGAAGCGGGATCGGGCGTCGGGTCGGCCATCAGGTCCTGGTCTGGATGCAAGCCCCCCGGCTCTGGTCCCTGTCTAAATCGCGACGCCTATCGGCGGAAGCCCAGAACGTCCTGCATGTCGTAGAGGCCCGGCGGTTTGCCCGCGGCCCAGACAGCGGCGGCCACGGCGCCGCGCGCGAACAGCCCCCGGTCGGTGGCCGAGTGCGACAGGGTCAGAACCTCTTCCTCGCCGGCGAAGATCACGCTGTGCTCGCCGATGATCCCGCCGCCGCGCACCACGGAAAAGCCGATCGCGCCCGCCTGGCGGGAACCGGTGACGCCGTCGCGAGCGCGGACCTCGACTTCGGACAGGGCCACGCCCCGGCCGTCGGCGGCCGCCTGGCCCAGCATCAGGGCGGTGCCCGAGGGGGCGTCGATCTTGCGCTTGTGGTGGGCCTCGAAGACCTCGATGTCCCACTCGCTGGCCGGCAGGGCGGCGGCGGCCTGGCGTACCAGCCCCAGCAGCATGTTGACGCCCAGCGAATAGTTGCCCGAGCGGACGATGGCGATCTTCGTCGCCGCCGCGTCGATGCGGGCGATCTGGTCGGGGGAAAAGCCGGTCGAGCCGATGATCACGGCGGGGCCGCTTTTCGCCGCGCAGGCCTCCGCCAGCAGCACCGAGGCCTCCGGCAGGGTGAAGTCGATCACCGCGTCGGCGCCGGCCAGGGCGGTGTCGCGCGTGACGAGGTCGCCGTCTTCAGCGCCCGGACGATCAAAGCGGCTGTGGAGAACGGCGGCGGCGTGACCGTCCAGGGTGCGGGCGACGGCCTGGCCCATGCGGCCCAGGGCCCCGGCGACGGCGATTTTCACGGGCGTTGTCATGACCGCCTAGTCACCCATTCTTCGGGCCCCGGTCAATCGCGGATCGCCGGGCCGCCGCCGCCGCAGCTTGACGCCCCTTCTTGACGCAACGCCAAGCCCAACAAGCGTTTGCGGGTCTTTTTATCCCGCGCCGCAGGTTGTGAGGGCGCGGCGCCCTCGTTACGGTGCCGCCCATAAGGGCGCTCCGCATTGTCCGGCTCGTCCCATCAACTGGCATGCAGGACGGAAACGCGGGTTATGAGCGACTCTGAGAAGAAGACCTTCACCGACGAAGAAGCGCTGGCCTTCCACCGCTATCCGACCCCCGGCAAGATCGCGATTGTCCCCACCAAGCCGATGGCCACCCAGCGCGACCTGTCGCTGGCCTATTCGCCCGGCGTCGCCGTTCCCGTCCACGCCATCGCCGCCGATCCGGACATGGCCTATGAATACACCTCCAAGGGCAACCTGGTGGCGGTGATCAGCAACGGCACAGCCATTCTTGGTTTAGGTGATCTCGGCGCGCTGGCCTCGAAGCCGGTGATGGAAGGCAAGAGCGTCCTGTTCAAGCGCTTCGGCGACGTCGACAGCATCGACATCGAGATCAGCTCCAGGGACGCCGACGAGATCATCACGGTGGTCAAGAATATCGGCATCACCTTCGGCGGCATCAAT
>JANOSS010000085.1:0-18558 GCA_031415995.1 Caulobacter sp.
CTCGAACCGCTCGGACAGTTCGAAACACAGTTGCGCATCGACCTCGCGCAGAACGACGTGGCGTTCTTCCGGCGTCAGGGGCGAGCGACTGTCGGCGCCTTCGGACAGGACCGCCGGCGTCAGGGTCACGCGGCGCACGGCGTCCAGCGCTGCTGGATCGCGAAACTGGCGGATTTTTGCCCGGCCGCTCTTTTCCCGCGGCTGAAGGCCCTCATAGCCGCTCAGGAAGCCTGAGCGGTCGGGGGCGGCTGTCGCACAGGCCCCCAGTGTCAGGGTGAGGCCCGTAATGGCCAGGGCGCGGGTCAATCTGGGGTCCATGATGCTGTGTCCCGCTCAAACGTGGCCTTAGCGAGGCGGTTCGGCCGCCTGGTCATTGCGCGCGGCCGGCCCGGAACATCCGGCCCCGTCACCCCCTGCCGGATCAGTCGACGCAGATCGCGCCGGTGGTCTTGCCGTCCACGACCCTGGCGTAGCAGCCAAACTGGACGCTGGTCTTCTGACACTGGCCAGTGACCGACGCCTGCGGCTCCAGATTGCCCTCAAGGATGCAGGCACCTTCGCATTGGGCCTTGTCGGTGCAGGTCCTGCCGGCGTCGGCATAGGGCGTGACGCAGGTGGGCAGCCGCAGCTTGCCGCCCCTCTGGATCACCCCGCCGCGCGCGACGCAGGCCGCTTCGGTGACCTCGGCCGTCGGCGACGGCGCCGGCGCTGTCGGGGCGCAGGCCGTCAGCAGCGACAGGGTCAGGGCGGCGGTCGCCACGATCGAGAGTTTCATTTTGGCGACCTCAGGCCGCCGTGCCCATGAAGCCCGGCATCCAGGCCTCGTGGGCCGCGCGCAGGGTCTCCAGCGGCACGCTGAACAGGCCTGTGGAAGCGAAAGTGTCGCCGCCGGCCACACCGGCCAGGCTGGCACGCACGCCGGCCTCCTTGGCCGCCGCCAGTACCGCATCCGGGTCAGGCGTGGCGACCAGGTAGCGGGCCTGGTCCTCGCCGAACAGATAGGGGTGGGCGTGCAGGCTGCTGGAGGCGTTCAGGGTGATCCCGATCTTGCTGGCCAGGGCCACATCAGCCGCCGCGATCAGCAGGCCGCCGTCCGACAGGTCGTGCAGACCCGCCACCAGGCCGGTGGGGATCAGGTTGCGCACGAAATCGCCATGCTTGCGCTCGGCGGCCAGGTCGACGGGCGGCGGGGCGCCGTCCTCGCGGCCCAGGATTTCGCGCAGATAGATGGAGGCGCCCAGTTCGCCGCGGCTTTCGCCGATCAGCACCAGGGTGTCGCCCTCGGCGACGTTGCCGAAGCCCATGCGCAGATCGTAGTCCACGAGCAGGCCCACGCCGCCGACCGTCGGGGTGGGCGGAATGGCGACGCCGTTGGTCTCGTTGTAGAGCGAGACGTTGCCGCTCACGACCGGGAAGTCCAGCGCGCGGCAGGCCTCGGCCATGCCGTCGGTGGCGCGGACGATCTGGCCCATGGTCTCGGGCTTTTCGGGGCTGCCGAAGTTCAGATTGTCGGTGATGGCGATCGGCAGGGAGCCGGCGGCCGTCAGGTTGCGCCAGGCTTCGGCGACCGCCTGCTTGCCGCCCTCATAGGGGTCGTTCTGGACATAGCGCGGGGTGACGTCGCTGGTCACGGCGATGGCCTTGCCCTTGCCGTGGATGCGCACGATGCCGGCGTCGCAGCCGGTGGCGCTGTCTTCCAGGGTGTCGGCCATGACGTGGCGGTCGTACTGCTCCCACAGCCAGCGCTTGGAGGCCATGTCGGGGCAGCCGACAACCTTGAGCACGGCCGCGTTCCAGTCGGTCGGGGCGGGCACTTGACCGGGGTCGAGGCGCGGATGCAGGGTCGGCTGCACCCAGGGGCGGTCATACAGCGGCGCGTCATCGAAAAGCGGGGCCAGCGGCACGTCGCAGACCAGTTCGCCGTGATGCTTCAGCACCAGACGGCCGGTGTCGGTGGTGTAGCCGATCACGGCGGCGTCCAGGCCCCATTTTTCGAAGATGGCGTGGCCTTCGTGCTCGCGGCCGGGCTTGAGCACCGCCAGCATGCGCTCCTGGCTCTCCGAGAGCATCATCTCATAGGCGTTCATGCCGGTTTCGCGCTGGGGCACCATGTCCATGTTCAGCTCGATGCCGACCCCGCCCTTGCCGGCCATCTCGACCGAGGAGGAGGTGAGACCGGCAGCGCCCATGTCCTGGATCGCCGCCACGGCCCCCGTCGCCATCAGCTCTAGCGTCGCCTCGATCAGCAGCTTCTCGGCGAAGGGGTCGCCGACCTGGACGGTGGGGCGCTTTTCTTCGCTGTCCTCGGAGAACTCGGCCGACGACATGGTCGCGCCGTGGATGCCGTCGCGGCCGGTCTTGGAGCCGAAATAGACTACCGCCAGACCCGCGCCCGGCGCGGCCGAGTAGAAGATCTTGTCGGCGTCGGCCAGGCCCACGCACATGGCGTTGACCAGGATGTTGCCGTTATAGCCGGCATGGAAATTGGTCTCGCCCGCCACGGTGGGCACGCCCACGGCATTGCCGTAGCCGGCGATGCCCGCGACCACGCCGTCGACCAGACGCTTGGTCTTCGGGTGGCTCGGATCACCGAACCGCAAAGCGTTGAGCAAGGCGATCGGCCGCGCGCCCATCGTGAAGACATCGCGCATGATGCCGCCGACGCCCGTCGCCGCGCCCTGATAGGGCTCGATATAGGAGGGGTGGTTGTGGCTCTCCATCTTGAAGATGATCGCGTCGCCGTCGCCGATGTCGATGACGCCGGCGTTCTCGCCGGGTCCGCAGATGACGCGCGGGCCGGTGATCGGGAATTTCTTCAGCTGGTTCTTGGACGACTTGTACGAGCAGTGCTCGGACCACATCACCGAGAACACGCCCAGCTCGACCAGATTGGGCTCGCGGCCCAGGCGGTCGAGGACGATCGCGTACTCTTCGGCTTTGAGGCCGAATTCACGGGCCGTTTCGGCCATGGACTTTGCGGCAGGCGCGGAGGGGGTGCTCATGGGGGCGCTTTCTAGCGCGCTGTCACGGATTCCGCCACCGGCGAGGACCGGTTCGAGACCGGATTATCCGCCTATGCGACCAGATTGGCCAGCGGCGGGCTCCTCGATGGTCTTGGGCGTCCCGACCTTGGCCGGCTTGCCGGTCAGGTCGCCGAGAGCCGCCGTGACGTGGTGGCAGGCGATGGCGATCCAGCCGTCCATCCGGGCTCCAGCCCCGGTGAACGACTTTTGCTGGATCGCCAGGCCCGCCGTCAGCACGCCCAGCAGGAAAAGCGGAGCCACGACCAGGCCGACCAGCGGGTTCCCGGGCTTGCGGCGCTTGCGAGCCCAGACAGGGACGCCGCTCGCGGGTTCAGGAGTGCTCATCGGTTGGTCCCATCGAGGTCGTCGACGGCTCTTGGCGTTCGCGCGACGGCGCGGGCCAGGATCGTCGCTTCTTGTGCCCGCTGATTAGTGACGCCCCCCACGTCACTTTCCAGCGTTCTCCCCCTCGGCGCGAGCTTTGCCGTCCGCGCCAATCCAGTGAGGCGACTAAAGGGCTCGAAACGGCATGGCGGCAGCGGCCGAACATGATCATGCTGCAAAGGTCAAGGATGCCGATCGAGGTTAACCCGCCATGCCATCAGTGAATGGACATTTCGACCGCCGCCGGGTGCTTGCCGGCCTGCTGATCGTGCCGCTTGGGGCAGCCGGGCGGGCACCGGTTCGCGTGAGAATGAGCACGGGCCTGGGCGTCATTGTCATTGAACTTTACCCCGACAAGGCCCCGATCTCGGTGGCCAACTTCCTGGCCTATGCCGACCAGCACCTCATGGACGGCGGCAGCTTTTATCGGACGGTCGGTCCCTGGAACGACAACAACCCGGCGACCATCAGCGTCATCCAGGGCGGGCTGAACCGCGACGACAGCCCGCTGCCGTCCATCGCCCATGAAACGACCAGGGCCACAGGCATCCGCCACACGGACGGCGTGATAGCGATGGCGCGCGACGCGCCGGGCACGGCGGGGGCGGAGTTCTTCATCTGCATCGGCGACAATCCCGCCCTGGATTTCGGCGGAGCCCGCAACCCCGATGGCCAAGGCTTCGCGGCCTTCGGGCGGGTGGTCGAGGGCATGGATGTGGTCCGCAAGATCCACAAGGCGCCGGCCCTCAGCAACGCCAGCGATCCCTACCTGAAAGGTCAGATGATCATCGAACCTGTCAGGATTCAGACCCTAAGCCGGAACTAGAGCGTTAGTCGGCGAAGTGGAGACCGGTTCGCCGCCGAACTAACGCGTCAAAACAAGACTCTAGAGCAGACGACATGATTCAATCATGGCGACATTTGCTCTAGAGCCGCTACTTCTCCACTACCGGCAGGTCGATGAAGCTGGCCGTTTCCCCCGCGTGGAACACCCGCTGGGTCGCCTTCACATAGTCGGCCGGCTTGGCCAGCAGGATGTTGGGGGTGAAGGTCTGAGGGTTGCGGTCATAGAGCGGGAACCAGCTGGACTGCACCTGCACCATGATCCGGTGGCCAGGCTTGAAGGTGTGGTTCGCGGTCGGCAGGATGAACTGGTACTTCAGCGGCGTATTGGGCTTGATCGCCTTGGGATCGCTGAAGCTCTCGCGATAGCGGCCACGGAAGATGTCCATGCCGACCGCCAGCTGGTAGCCGCCCAGTTCGGGCTGACTGGGGACTTCGTCAGGATAGACGTCGATCAGCTTGACCACCCAGTCGCTGTCTGTCCCGCTGGTTGAGGCCATCAGATTGACCTTCGGCACGCCGGCGATGGTCAGCGGCTTGTCCAGCGGCTCGGTCACATAGGTCAGAACATCGGTGCGATCGGCGAAGGCGCGCTGGTCGGTGACCAGCCATGACTTCCAGCGGTCGCCGTCCGCGAACCGCACTGGACGCGGCAGGTAGGGCACCGGCTTTGCGGGGTCAGAGATATATTCGTCATAGGCCGCCGCGCCCTTGGCCGCTGCCGGAGCGGTGAAGGACAGGCCGCCGCCGGCCGACAGATAGAGCGGTTTGGACTTGGACTGGCAGTTGCTCTCGCAGGCCAGCGGCCAGCTCTTGAGCCTGTCCCAGTGATTGGCGCCGGTGTCGTAGATCAGCACCGGCGGGGTGTCGGCCTTGGGCGCGCCGTCCTTCAGGTACTGGTCGAAGAACGGCTTGAGCACGTCGCGGCGGAACTGCAGGGCGGTGTCGCCCTCCCACTTGAACGGACCCAGATTGTAGCCCTCGTAATTGACCTGACTGTGCCGCCAGGGGCCCAGGACCAGGTAACTCTTGTCGTTGGCCGTATCCTTGGGCTCGGTGGCGGCATAGGCGTGGACGCCGCCCCACATGTCTTCCTGGTCCCACAGGCCCTGGATCCACATGACGGGCACGTTCAGCGGGGTCTTGGCCATGGTCGTGTCGAGGGCCTGTTCGCTCCAGAAGGGCGTATAGGCCGTGTTCTCGACCATCTTCTTCCACCAGGGCAGGCCTTCCAGGCCGTTCAGCTTGGCGTAGTCGCCGGCCGAGCCGGCGCGGCGGAAGTTTTCATAGTCGTCATAGCCCGGCCGCACCACGTCGTCGGCCGCGCCGCGCGCGGTGGTCTGGCTGGCGAAGAAGTCGAAATTGGGCTGACGGAACGCGCCGTGGTGGAACCAGTCGTCGCCCATCCAGCCATCGATCATCGGGCTCATCGGGGCGGCGACCTTGAGGGCCGGGTGCGGATTGACCAGGGCCATCACCACGGTGAAGCCCTCATAGGAGCTGCCCAGCATGCCGACCTTGCCGTTGGTCTCCGGCACGTTCTTCACCAGCCAGTCGATGGTGTCCCAGGCGTCGGTCGAATGGTCGACCTCGGAGGAATTCAGCGGCCCCTTCAGCGGCCGGGTCATCACATAGTCGCCCTGCGAGCCATACTTGCCGCGCACGTCCTGGAACACGCGGATATAGCCGCCGTCGGCCACGAACGGCTCGTCGCCCTGGGGCAGAGTCGAGATCATGCGCGGGCTTTCGTTGCGCGTGGCCCGCTTGGCGGCGTTGTAGGGCGTCCGGGTCATTATGATCGGCAGGCTTTTGCCGCCCTTGGGGATCACGATGACGGTGTAGAGCTTGATGCCGTCGCGCATCGGGATCATCACCACGCGCTTGTCGTAGTCGAAGCCCACCTTGGCGGCGACGTACTTGCCGTCGATGTCCGGCGCCATCGCCGCAGCTTGGGCCGGAGTCTGGCCGTGGGCGGCGGTGGCGATCACGGTGAGGGCGGCGGCGGCCAGCAGGCCGGCGCGAAACGTGCAAACGAGACTCATGGTGCGCTCCTGAAGAGGCAGGCACCTTACGAGCGGTTATGGCGAGGGGCTATGGTGTAACGCTTGCCCATCCTTCTCCCCTCGCGGGAGAAGGAAATCTAGGCGCTGGCGAACACGCTGCGGAACAGGATCGCGCCGTCTGCGGATCCCAGGTCGGCGTCGAACGAGCGGTCGGGGTGGGGCATCAGGCCCAGGACGTTGCCCTTGGGGTTGATGATGCCGGCGATGTCGCGGGCCGAGCCGTTGGGATTGTCCTTGTAGCGGAAGACCACCTGGCCCTCGCCCTCGAGCCGGTCCAGCGTCTCCTCATCGGCGAAGAAATTGCCCTCGCCGTTGCCGACGGTCATCACCGCCTCGCGCTGCTCGCCGAACTCGGCGGTGAAGCGGGTCTGGCTGTTGACGATCTCCAGCTCGACCGGCTTGCAGATGTATTTCAGCTTCTCGTTGCGCAGCAGGGCGCCGGGCAGGAGGCCCGCCTCGCACAGCACCTGGAAACCGTTGCAGATGCCGACCACGGCCATGCCGTCATCAGCGGCCTTGACGACCGCCTTCATGACCGGGCTTTGAGCCGCCATCGCGCCGCAGCGCAGATAGTCGCCATACGAGAAACCGCCGGGCAGGACGACCAGGTCGAGGTCGTCGGGCAGCGACGTTTCCTGGTGCCAGACCATCTCGACGCGGGCTCCGGCGGAGCGCTCAATGGCGACCTTGCAATCGCGGTCGCAGTTGGACCCTGGGAAGACGATGACAGCGGCTTTCATGGCGCGGGCCTGTAGCACCGTTCGCGCCGGCTGTCAGCGCCCTGTGGGCGTCAGAGCTTGATCATATCGCCGTCCGGCTCGGCTTTCCGCGCAGGGGGCAGGCGCAGATGGCCGTAGCCGTCGCTGGGGTCTCGCACCGGCGCGGACCGGTCGCCGCCGCCCCCAAGGAGGTCGAGACCTCGGCAGGATACCGGCCTCGATCTGCAGCCGATCCGGGAAGCCAGACTGCTGACCCTGAGCGCCAGTTTCGCCCTAGAGACCTTTCCGACCTGACGGCTTCATCAGGGTCGGACGAAAAGGGCTCCAAATCAGAAGTTTAGAGCGTTTTTCGATCTGATAACCGTTTCACACTTATCGGAAAACGCTCCAGCGCAAAGGTCGCCATGATTGAGTCATGTCGTTTGCTCTAGATTCTTGTTCTGACGCGTTATTTCGGCGGCGAACCGGGATCCGCTTCGCCGAATAACGCTCTTGCTTGCTGTTTTCGCATCGTTTTTGCGGAAAACCGGCATCCACTTTTCCACACGATGCTCTAGTTTTCGCGGGGGGACACCTCACCAGAGGCCTTGACCTTGCGGGCCCCCTCCGCGCCGAGTGGCACGGTGGCAGGCCAGCGCGCGCCCAGCAGGCGGTCCTTGGCAATGCGTGTGACATTGACCGCGTCCGACTGATTGCCGCCCAACACGTGGAAGTAATGCTCATCGTCCTCGCCGACATAGAAGGCGACATGACCCTGCCAGCCATCACGGCGACCGCGCCAGAACACCATTACGGCACCGGGGCGAGGCGAGCAGGGACCGCCGAACCGCATCCAGCTGCGCGCCGATAGCGGGTTGGAGGGCAGGGGCTCGGTGGTCAGGGTTGCGCCGATACAGTGGGCCACGAACAGGCCGCACCAAGGGACATCGTCGGAGCGGTAGTCGATCTTGAGGTCCTGAGCGATGCGCAGCAGCAGAGGATTGTTGGCCGCGCCGGGTCCTTCGCGCAGCCCCTTGAGACGGCGCGCCTCCTGGAACCAAACCAGGCCTTGATCATCGGCCGGATCGGCGGCTGGCGAGGTGGGGGTCAGACCGAGGGCTGCTGCAGTGACCGGGCCGACGACGCCGTCGACCTGCAGACCCTTCCAGGCCTGAAAGGCCCGAACAGCCAGAGCCGTGCGGCGCCCCCACACGCCGTCGATATTGCCCGGGTCAAAGCCCTTGGCCGCCAAGGCCTTCTGGATCTCTATCACCGTCATGCGCCCATCCATTCGCAAACCATCGGTTTGCGAATGTGCGCGTCAGGGATGCATTTGTCGAGTCTTCGCGCCGCGCGGTGAACCCGTAGCCACTTGGTCGTTAAATCTGGCCGAGGTCGATCGCGTAGCTTTCGATCACGGTATTGGCGAGCAGCTTGTCGCACATCGCCTTGACCTCGGCCTTGGCCTTCTCGGCGTCGCCGTCGGCCACGTCGAACTCGATGGTGCGACCGACGCGGACGTTATGGACGTCGGCCCAGCCCAGGCCATGCAGGGCGGCTTCGACGGCCTTGCCCTGAACGTCGAGGACGCCGGGCTTGAGGAACACTTGGACCTTGGCTTTCATCGTGGTTCGACCTTCTTCGACCCTCTTCCTTGGGGGAGTGGCCAAGGGGAGAGCAATGCACCCATGCCCAGCATGGGAGGGTAAGGAGTTGCGGGGCCAACCGGAGAGGGTTTCACCCCTCACCCTCCCGCGCCTGCGGCGCGGGCCCCTCCTTCTCCCGCTGGGAGAAGGTTCCTGTGGCTAGTGCATGCCGCCCTGAATGACGGTGGGCATTTCCTTCATGATACCCAGGCGGCGGGCCACCTCGGTATAGCTCTCGATGACATTGCCCAGATCGCGGCGGAAGCGGTCCTTGTCCAGCTTCTCGTTGGTCTGGCTGTCCCACAGGCGGCAGCTGTCGGGGCTGATTTCATCAGCCAGGATCACGCGGCTGAAATCGCCTTCGTAGATGCGGCCAAACTCGATCTTGAAGTCGACCAGCGTGATGCCGACGCCGCTGAACAGGCCCGACAGATAGTCGTTCACCCGCAGGGCCATGGCCATCATGTCGTCGATCTCCTGGGTGGCCGCCCAGTTGAACGCGGTGATGTGCTCTTCCGACACCATCGGGTCGTTGAGCTTGTCGTCCTTGTAGTAGAACTCGATGATCGAGCGCGGCAGCGCCAGGCCCTCGGGCAGGCCCAGGCGCGTGGCGATCGAGCCGGCGGCGATGTTGCGCACCACGACCTCGAGCGGAATGATCTCGACTTCCTTGATCAACTGTTCGCGCAGGTTCAGGCGGCGGATGAAGTGGTTCTGCACGCCGATGCCGTTCAGGCGAGTCATGACGTACTCGCTGATCCGGTTGTTGATCACGCCCTTGCCTTCCAGCTGGGCCTTCTTTTCGCCGTTGAACGCCGTGGCGTCATCCTTGAAGTACTGGATCAGCGTACCGGGCTCGGGGCCCTCGTACAGAATCTTCGCCTTGCCTTCGTAGATCTTCTTGCGGCGGGTGGTCATGGCTCTCGTCGAGGCCCTTCATGATGCGAAGCGCGCCCCCTGATCCGGGGGTGTCCGAAGAAACGAAAAGCGCGCGCGGCCGGAAAGCTGCGCGCGGCGTTCGACTCAAGGCCGCTCACTGAAAATGTCAGGTGGAACTTATCTGAATGAGGGCGGACGCGCAAACCTGGGGGTCAGCTTCCGTTCAGGTCTTTGGGCGTAAAGCGAAGGCTGCGGCGTATCCGCCGATTGCGAGTTGGCCCGTCACGGGATAGACAGCCGCCTTAGACGCATTTGGGGCCTTCATGACCACTTTCGACGATCGCGAACAGGGTTTCGAACGCAAGTTCGTTCTGGACCAGGACCTTGAGTTCAAGGCGACCGCGCGCCGCAACCGCCTGCTGGGCGAATGGGCCGCCGGCCTGATGGGCCTTGCCACGGTCGAGGAATATGCACGCGCCGTCGTGAAGTCGGACTTCGAACAGCCCGGCGACGAGGATGTGCTGCGCAAGGTCTCGGGCGATCTGAAGGGCGCGGGCGTCGCGGTGTCCGAGAGCGAAGTACGCATGAAGATGGACGAGCTGCTGGCTCAGGCCCGCGAGCAGATCAAGACCGGTTCCTGAGCCCTCTGCGGCCACGAGCAGGCGTACAAAGGGCCGTCCCTCGGGGCGGCCCTTTTTCTTTGGCCCGGAGCGCCGGCGAGGGTCTTGCCCGAAACGGGCCTAGCCGAGGCCGTTGCGCAACACGCCCCACAGCGCGGCCTTCCGCGCGAAACCCAGCGCCGCGTGGGCGGGGCTGGAGGAGGGCAGGGGGATGAGTGCGATCCGGTCGGCCACCGGCCCCAGCAGACGCGAGCCCAGCCTTGCCGCGGTGGCGCCGTTGAAGGCCACGGCGCGCAGGGCCGGCAGGGTCTGGACCAGGGCCAGCAGGTCGTTGGGGTCGGGATTCCGGATCGCGGCGTCAAGGCTGCCGCGCCGCTCGGCCTGCGCCACCACATCCCAGAGGCCGACCCCGCGACCCAGTAGCCTCGACAAACGATCCTCGTAGGTCAGGGCGACCAGCGCCTCGTCCAGCACCGTTTCCAGCAATCGCCAGAAGGCGTTGCGCGGGTTGGCGTAGTACTGGCCGGCCGTCAGCGAGGCCTCGCCGGGCAGGCTGCCGAGGATCAGGACGCGGGTGTTTCCATCGACGACCGGCGGGAAGCTTCTCTTGCGCTCAGCGGCCATTGGGCGGGTCGTTCCGCAGCCAGCCGGTGACGGTCAGGCGCGGCGCGCCGGCATAGGGAGCGACGGGCGCCACCGAGTGTTTGCGGGGCACCCTGAACAGGGTCAGCACATTGAAGGCCGGTGCGAAGCCGCGCTCGACATCGCCGGCGTCATCGTGAAACAGCAGCTGGCCGCCCCAGTCGGGCCGCCACTGGCGGGTCAGGCCCAGGGTGTAGGCCGCCAGCCGCTCGCCGACCCCGGTGTCGTCATGCAGGGTCAGGAAGTCGGCGGGTCGATAGAGCGTCGCCTGGGCGTCGACCTTGGTGATGGTCGTCTCACCGGTGACGGCGGCGCCCAAGGCGATGAAGTCGGGGCTGTTGAGGAAGGCCGTCAGGGCGTGAATCGGGTGTCCGGGGTCGCGGCCTTCAACGAAGGCGTTGATCATCGGATAGCCCAGATAGATGTAGGCAAACCCGCTGCGGGCCCGCAGCGTGGCGGCATGGAAGCGGGCGGCCACGGCGTCGGGGCCAAGCTCGGCGCGGCGGGCGCGGCTGAGGATCTCGGCGCCGCCCGTCTCGTTCGAGCAGATCACGTCCCAGTCGATGGTCTGTTCCAGAATGCCGGCCAGGCGATCGACGACTCCCGGCTCGAACACATCGGGAATGCGCACGACGCCGTCGCGCGCATAGGCCTGCGCGAAGGCCGCCGGATCCAGCGCCGGATTGAGGCGAAGGACCGGCGCTTCCGTCATCGTCAGCCCTGCTCGCCGAACACGCGCTTGAAGATCACGTCGACATTCTTGGTGTGGTAGCCGTAGTCGAACAGCTCCTCGAGGACGGTGTCCGACAGGGCCTTTGACACCACGGGGTCAGCCTTGAGGAAGTCGATGAACCGACCCTCGCCGCGCCACACCTTCATCGAATTGCCCTGCACGGCGGCATAGGCGTCTTCGCGGCTGACGCCCTCTTGCGTCAGGGCCAGCATGACCCGCTGCGAGAACACCAGGCCCCCCAGCTTGTCGAGGTTCTTGGCCATGTTCTCGGGATAGATGTTGAAGCGCTCGATGACGCTGGCCATCCGGCGCAAAGCGAAATCAAGGTGGACGGTGGCGTCGGGGCCGATGCCGCGCTCGACCGACGAGTGGCTGATGTCGCGCTCGTGCCAGAGGGCGACGTTTTCCAGGGCCGGGGTCACGGCCGAGCGGACCAGGCGCGCCAGGCCCGTGAGGTTCTCGGTCAGGATCGGGTTGCGCTTGTGCGGCATGGCCGACGAGCCCTTCTGGCCGACCTCGAAAGGCTCCTCGGCTTCCAGAACCTCGGTGCGCTGCAGGTGGCGGATCTCGGTGGCCAGGCGCTCGATCGACGAGGCGACGACACCCAAGGCGCAGAAATAGGCCGCATGGCGGTCGCGCGGGATCACCTGGGTCGAGACCGGCTCGACGACCAGGCCCATCATCTTGGCCACATGTTCTTCGACGCGGGGATCGACATTGGCGAAGGTGCCGACGGCCCCCGAAATGGCGCAGGTGGCGATCTCGAACTTGGCCATCGCCAGGCGTTCCTTTGCGCGCTGGAACTCGGCGTAAAAGCCGGCGAGCTTGAGGCCAAAGGTGATCGGCTCGGCGTGGATGCCATGGCTGCGACCGACGCAGACGGTCATCCTGTGCTCAAGCGCCCGGCGTTTCAGGGCGGCCAGCAGCAGGTCGACACCCTCGATCAGCAGATCGGTCGAGCGCGACAGCTGCACGGCGAAGCAGGTGTCCAGCACGTCGGACGAGGTCATGCCCTGGTGCAGGAAGCGGGCCTCGGGGCCGACGATCTCCGACACGTGGGTCAGGAAGGCGATGACGTCGTGCTTGGTGACGCGCTCGATCTCGTCGATGCGGTCGCTGTCCCAGACCGCGTCGCGGCCCTTTTCCCAGATCGTCTCGGCCGACAGCTTGGGGATGACCCCAAGTTCGGCCATGGCGTCGGCGGCGTGGGCCTCGATCTCGAACCAGATCTTGTACTTGGTCTGGCTGGACCAGATGGCGGCGGCTTCGGGGCGGGCGTAGCGGCTGATCATGGACGGGGCGTTTCGGCCGGACCGTCGCTTGAGTCAAGCATGATGGCCGGCGCAGGCCGGACAAAAAGACGGCCGCCCTCCAGGAGGAGAAGGCGGCCGAGTCATTGGGAGGAAACGCCCTAGAAGGGCATGACCTTTATAGCGCAGCTCAGATTGTTAGACAACGTTGTCAGGGAAATGAATTCGGACTTCGGTGAAAAGGCGGCTGCGACGCGCGCTGACCAACGAAAAAGGAGACAGGCGCGAACCTGTCTCCCTCTGCGAAGGCCAAGCCAACACCCGCCGGAGCGGGATGTGGTGGCTATTTCTTCTTGGCGGCCTGGACCTCGATCTCGACCAGCATGCCACCGGCCACCAGGCCCGCGACCTGGCTGGTGATGCGCGAGGGCTTGTTGGGCTGTTCGGCGGTGCCGAACAGGGTCTTGTAGGCTTCCATCATGCCGGCGAAGTCCATCTTGCCGCCCTTGGCGGGGTCGCCGACCAGCAGGACGCGCATCATGACGACGTCGCCCATGGTCGCGCCCTGCGTCTTCAGCGCGTCCTCGATGCGCTTGAGCACGCCCAGGGTCTGGGTCTTGGTGTCGCCATAGGTGGCGGTCAGGGCAGGGTCACCCTTGGGGTCGATCATCGGCGGGACCATGCCGCTGACATAGATGGTGTCATAGCCGGCCGGCACGGTGACGACGCTGGCGATGGCCGACTTGGGGTCGCCGCCGCGAACGATGTCCTGGGCGGATGCCGTACCGGCGAGACCGGCGGCCAGGGCGAGCCCGGCGGCGAGAGTGGCGAAACGGGTCATGGTCTTCTCCTTGAAAGGGTCGATCAGTGAGCTTGCAGGCCACGGGCCTTCTGGGCGGCCTTGGCCTTGGTACGGATGGCGGCGACCTCGGCGGCCGTCACCGGCTTGGCCTTGTTGCCCCATGAGGTGCGGACATAGCTGATGATACTGGCCAGATCGGCGTCGCTGATGTCGTCCTTGAACGCCGGCATGCCGGCCCGGCCGTTCAGCACGATGGTGACCAGAGGCGCGGGCGGACCGATGACCAGCGGCGAGGCGGTCAGGGTCGGGAAGGCGCCCTTGATGCCTTTGCCGGTTGCCTGGTGGCAGGCCGAGCAGTTGTCTTCGTAAAGGTCCTTGGGCGGCGACGCGGCCGAGGCCGCAGCCGGCGCCAACGCGGCGGCGACAAGACAGAGCAGGGCGATACGGGAAGCAGACTTCATTTTTGTTCTCGGGTCCTCGGGTCTCAAGCCTGCTGCACGCGGGCGTGGATCTTGGCGATCTGCTGCCAGGCCGACTCGATGGCCCCGGCCTGCCAGCCGCCAAGGTAGCTGAGGTGTTCGCCGGCGAGATAGAGGCGACCGTCAGGCTCGCAAAGCACGGGATAGGCGTCGCGGCGACCGGCCTCGCCCCACTCGGCCCAGCCGCCGAGATTGTGCTCGGCCAGGTGCCAGCAGAACGAGAAGGCGTTCTCGAAGTTCTCGGCGTATTCGGGGAACACCTTCTGGCCGCCGGCCACGGCGAAGGCCGCCCGGTCGGCCGGCTTCATGGCGCTGATGCGCGCCGCCTGCCCACCGAAATTGTAAAAGCCCAGCAGCACGCCCTTCTGGCTCTGCCAGCCGGTGGAGGGCAGGGCGATGGTGCCGATGCCGGGAATGTCGTTGTAGATGTGGCCGCCGTAGATGTGGTGCTTTTCTTCCCAGAACCGGGTCTTCATCTGCAGGCCGATCTTGTTGACCGGCGCATAGGCCACGCCCGCCATCGCCGCCTTGAACGGCGCCGAGGCGTCCAGATCGATCTGCTTGAGCACGCTGAGCGGAATGGTGCAGATGCAGTAGTCGGCCTCGATCTCGCCGCTCTTGCCCGAGGCCTCCCTGAAGGCGACCTTAACGCCCTTGCCGGTCTGCTTGATCTTTTTGACCACCGTCGAGTAGCGGATCATCGAGCCAACCTGCTTTTCAAAGCCCTTGGCGATCTGGTCCATGCCGCCGATCGGCTGCAGCATGGTGCGCTGCTGCTCGTAGCCGGTGACCGAGCTGAGCACGCGCCACGCGCCGGAATCCAGTACATCCTTGAAGGCGAAGGGCGGCAGTTCCTTGCCCGGGCCCGGATCGACACCGGCGCCGGGGTGAACGGAAAAGCCGCGCCCTTCGGTGCCCGTATAGGCCAGGTCCTTGGGCGACAGCCGGCCTTCGTTGATCATGTAGGCCACGAATTTCTCGCGGTCGGCCGGGGACAGGGCGGCGTCGAGCTCGCCCTTGCTGGCGGCCTTGGCGATCAGCTCGGCGGCATAGCCCCGGGCGTCGGCGGCGATCTCGCCCTTGCGGATCGGCTTGCCCTTCAGCGGGCCTTCGCCCTTCTCGAAATAGACATAGGCGGCGTCGTTGTCGTTGACGAAGTTCTCAAGCAGCACGCCGAACAGCTTGGTGTAGTGCAGGGTCGAGCGGTGGTGATACGGGATCCGCCAGGCGCCGTGGTTGATATAGAGGCCGTCGTCGAACTCGCAGGTTTGCTTGTTGCCCAGCAGGTCGGTGTGCTCGAAGCCCTGGCGCGCCGTCTGGCAGCGACCGCCGGCGAAGGCGCGGGCCTCCAGGATCTGCACCTGATAGCCGGCCTTGGAGAGCTCATAGGCGGCGGTCATGCCGGCCAGGCCGGCGCCCAGCACGATGATCTTCGTCCCCTTGACGTCGCCGGTCAGGGTGGGCGGCAGTTCTGTGGCCGAGGCCATGCCGAAACCCAAGGCGTCCATGCCCGAAAGCGCCAGGGAAATGCCGCCCACCGCGGCCAGTCCCTCGAAGAAGCGCCGTCGGGTCAGAACCCCGCCCGTCGCCGGGCCTGCAGTCGTATTCATGCCAATCCGCCACTAAAACAGCCGACGCCGAAAACGCGTGCATCGCCATGACGATACACCTTTCGTTCCTCCGGTCGAACGCGCCCCCGCCGAAGTCCGGGCCATCTCGAAATTTCGCGGGAACCGGTGCAACCGGATTTCGGACGACGGACGATCTGACATGTTAGATGCGTCCCGGATGCTCCGCCCTTGGGCGCCTGGGGCGCCCCGTGTGCGAACCGTGGGCGGGTGGCGATGATCAGGCGAAGAGGGCGGGAATCACCCTTCCTTCGCCCCAGGCGCGACGCATCAACGGACCTGGGTGATGCGAGGAGAACGCCTTGAACACAACAGGATCCCAACTTCGCCTGCGGCTGGCGCGACCCGAGGACATGCCGGTTCTGTCGGCCCTGATGAATGCGGCGATCAGCGAGCTTCTGACGCCGTTCCTGCCGCCCGAAGGGGTCATGGCCTCGTTCGAGATCATGGGGCTCGACAGCCAGCTGATCGCCGACGGCTCCTATTTTGTCGTGGAGGACGGTGACCAGATCGCAGGCTGCGGTGGGTGGAGCCGGCGCGCCACGCTGTTCGGCGGCGATCACTCTGCCGGGCGTGACGCGGCGCTGCTGGATCCCAGGGTTGACGCCGCTCGGGTGCGGGCAATGTACACGCACCCCGATCACACACGGAAAGGCGTGGGTCGCCTGGTGCTGGACGCCTGCGAGGCGGCGGCCGCCGTCGAGGGGTTTGCCCGCGCCGAGATGGCGGCGACCATGGGCGGCGTGCCGCTCTATCGCGCCTGCGGCTATCACGACATCGCGCTGTTCACGGCGATGACATCGAGCGGCTATGCGGTGCCGCTGATCCGCATGGGCAAGGCGCTGGGGGCCTAGCAGAAGCCGTCCGGTCAAACGAAAAGGGCCAGGCTTTCGCCTGGCCCTTCCGTCTGCTGGGATCGAAATCCTAGAAGGTCGCCGAGACCTTTGCGTACCAGAAGCCACCTTGCCAATCGACGATCGAGTCCGAGCGATAGACCCGGCCGTTGGTCGCCGACTCGCCGGTCCTGTCGGGATCGGGATAGTTCGAGAACAGGTTCCGGGCGCCGATGGCCATCGAATAGGTATCGGTCGCCTGATAGCTGATCTCGGTATCGAACATGAGCTCGGTATCCCACTCCTGGATCACGGTCGGCCGGCTGACGCTGAACATGTTCCTGTAGGGGCCATAGAGGTTGGCGCGGCCCAGGATCTTGAACTTGCCGACCTCGTGAGTGGCCGACAGCGTGCTGCGCCAGCGCGGAGCCGCATGCTTGAAGTCGTAGACGCTTTCACCGTCGAAGAAGGTGTAGGTCACGCCCGAGCTGTTGGGGGTGGGCTTGTTGACCTTGTCGACGACGAAGCTGTTCCAGTTGCCGCTTGCCGTGAAGCTGGTCATCTGGCCGTTTTCCCAGGCCTTCTTGTAGGTCGCCACGACGTCCACACCAAAGGTCTGGGAGTCGAAGGCATTCTGGAAGAACTGGACCTGGCCGATGGTATCAGCGCCCGGGATCGAAGCGGCGATCAGGGCATTGCGGATCGTCGGTGTGACCGTAATGGCGCTGGTCGCGTAGAACTGGTCTTCGATTTCGATGCTGTAGAGGTCGACCGTCAGGCTGAGGCCGTCGAACAGGGATGCGGTGAAGCCTGCCGCCAGGTTGAAGGATTTTTCCGGCTTCAGTTCGCGTGCGCCCATGAACTGGGCGACAGGGTTGGTGGCCGGGAACAGGCCTGAGGCGATGATTGCGCCGTTCTCGACGCGGGTCGAAACGTTGGTGGTGAACAGCTGACCCGGCGTCGGTGCGCGGAAGCCGGTGCCGACCGAGCCGCGGATGCCGAACGCGTCGGTCAACTGGTACTGCGAGGCGATCTTGCCGTTCCAGGTGCTGCCGAAGTCAGAGAAGTTCTCGCCCCGGACGGCGACGTCCAGGAACCAGGCTTCGGTGACATTGGCCGAGGCTTCGGCGTAGCCGGCATAGGAGTCGCGCGTCAGTTCACCCGAATAGGCCGGGGTATTGCCCGGGAAACCGTTCGAACCGACGGCGAGGGCGTTGTAGACCGGGTCGGTCGCCAGATTGCAGTTGATGGAAGCAGGCGCTCCGGCGGCTTTCGTGCGCGATGCGACGGATGTTTCGTTGGAGCAGTAGTTGAACGGGTCCGGTACCGACCACGTCCCCGCCATATAGGAGGGCACGTCGCCCGGGGTGATTTCATAGCCCTCCTGGCGATACTCGGCCCCGAAGTTCAGGGTCACCGGGGTGTGCAGACCTTTCAGGGCCCAATCATAGGCAAGGTCGGCGTTCAGGGCCTGCTCATCGGAGATCAGCGAACCGTCATAGAATTCCTTGGGCGAGGCCGGGCCCATCGAGGGGTTGACGGTGTCCCACAGGGTGTAGGCGATCTTGTTGTTGCCGTAGCGGCCGCTCAGGTCATAGCTCAGGCCGTAGCCGGTCTTGCCCTTGATGCCGCCGGTCAGGCTGTAGTCGGTGACGTCACCGCCGAACATCGGGGTAAAGCCGGCCGGGAAGATCGAGCTGAACTGGAAGAGGCTGCCGTCTTGCAGGCGGATCGGCGTTGCGTTGACCGCGTTGCTGACCGGCGGACGATAGTTGAAATACTCGACCGCGCTGCTCTTGGAGTAGTTGCCGAAGGCATAGACCGCCAGGGTCTCGCTGATGTCGTAGCCGGTATTGATCACGCCGCGCAGGGCTTCAGAGTCCGGCTGACCCCACTTCTGAACGTAGTCGGTGATCAAGGCGCCATAGGCGGGATTGGCTGCCGCGTGGTTGGCGACGCAGAAGCCGGCCGACTGGTTGGGGATGCCGACATTGCAGTACTGCTTGCCGCGGTGAACCTGGTTCTGGCTGGTATA
>JANOSS010000086.1:0-32622 GCA_031415995.1 Caulobacter sp.
CGCTCCATGGCGCTGCGGCCGTCATACGAATCGTTCTCCCCGTACTTGGGGACCAACGCTAGTCATCGATTCCTGGGGTGTAAACGCGACCAAATAGCTAAATCTAGTAGGTTTACGATTCACAAGTGGAGGAATCGGGACGCAGCTTTAACCATCTTTACCTTGGTTAAAAAGCAAGAGGGTTAACGTGGGTTAACCATTTGCCAGGCGGATTGTCGCAGGGCATGGAAGCCACATGGACCTGCCATTCACTGTCGCCGCCCTGGTTGTGCTGCTGATCCTCGCCGTGGTCTGCGGATGGCGTGGCGCGCGCCCGGCCAATATCTTGAAGGGCCCGCGCATGATGCCGTGGCGACCGCTGATGATGGTCTGCGTGGTGGCGATGATGCTGTTGCTGGTCCACCTTCTGAACCTCCTGGGCATGCAAACAGGCCACCAGACGCGCTATTAGGTCGCGGGCCGCTTTGGTCGCTTGGTCAGGCCGCTGACACCGCCCGAAGACAACAGACCGATGTCAGCCAGCAGAAAAGGGATCGCCCACTTTCGCGGCGCGGCAATGTAGCGCGGCTGCCAGACGGGGTCGTACTTGTCTTTATACCGGCGCACGCCCTGGAAATTGTAGATCTCTTCTCCACGCTCATAGAGCAGGCGGCCCACGCGCGACATGATCGGCGCCAGCGGACGATCCTCCAGCCCCGCCAGCGGAGCCATGCCGAACTCAAAGGCCAGATAACCTTCATCGCGCCCCCACTGCAGGAGTTCGACGAACAGATAGTCCATCACGTTCTTGGGGGCTTCGTCGGAATAGCGCATCAAATCCATGGAGAAAGCGGACTTGTGCGCCGTCGTCCACAGTGTGGCGAACGCGACAATCTTGCCCTCGGAGCGAACCAGAGCCACCGGGAACTCGGCCACGTAGCGCGGATCGAAGCCGCCCATGGAAAAGCCCTTTTCGCCACCAGCGTGATGGCTGAGCCAGGCGTCTGATATCGTCTTCAGGTCCTCAATCTGCGCCTCGCCGGCCGGAAGGACCTCGAAAGCCGCCCCGCCCTCGCCGGCCTTGCGCCAGTTGCGGCGCAGAACCTCGCGGCGGCGGCCTACCAGGGAGAAAGCCGCCAGCGGCACGGCGGCGCTTTCCCCTGTCTTCTGAATCGCCAGACCCAGATCAATGGTGTCAGGCAGGTCGTCAGGGCCCAGGGCATAGAAGCCTGCGCGCGCCGCATGGGCGTCGGCCAGTTCCCTGAAGCGCCAGAACAGCTCCATCCGCTCATCGCGGCGACCGACGGGCGGGCCTAGGGCGATCCAGGAGCGACGGCGTACGCCGAACATCAGAAAGCTCTCGCCCGAGGCCGAGAACAGGAATCGCTTGTCCCCCAGCAGCGCCAGATTGGACCCTGGCTCGGCATCCTCGGCCTTGGCGAGAATGGCGCGAACCCGATCAAATTCAGGATCCGTGTCGTCGACGACAGGCGGCATGGCCGGGGTCGCGATCAGTCGCCACACACCAATGGCCAGCAGCACGATAGCGGCCGCCACAGATGAGCGAATGGCTCGGGCGGCGTCCTGGTCGCCCATCAGGCGCATCCACGACTTGTCGGCATATTCGGTATGGGTGAAGACCCACCAGCCGCAGAAAGCCGCCCCACCCAGCGCTGCGGCCGCCGACATCAGCCAGCCTGGCGTGATCTCCATCCGGAATAGCGCGGCCTTGCGCGGAAACGCCTCATGAAAAGGCAGGATCAACAGGCAACACAGCGTCAGAAGCGCTGTCTCTTCCCAGTTCAGGCCCTTGAAAATGGCCAGAACCGCCGCTGTGCTCAACGTGATGACCGCAGCCCACCACGCGCCGTCGAGGCGCGACCGCAGGCCAAAGGCCAGCAACAGCAGGACAAGACCCAGGATCGACGAAACGAAGTGGCTGATCTCGATCAGCAGGTCAGGCGCGAACGCGAGAAGAAGTGCAAAGCGCGTCGGCTCGGACGGCGTCGCCCCAGAGGTCAAGAGCATAACCCCGGCAGATACGGCGAGGATGGCCGAGAGCGTCGGCGCCATCGCCAGGGCCGCCGGTCTGAATTCAGGCGCTGACATCAAGAACCCGGATCGGCGAATCCCCTGCGGGACCCCACGTGGCTTCCATATACGCCGGAACATGTGACGCGGTCGCCCGCCTTGCGATAAACGATCGTTTGAATCGGCTTGCCCGGGGCGCACGGTCGCGTAGTCTGGTGATGCGCGGCGTGCCAGACACGCCGAAAGATGACGATCCCAAGGGAGAGACGACCATGGCCGACTTCGGTGCAACCGAACTCGACGCCTTCCGGGCCGAGACCCGCGCCTGGCTGGAAGCCAACTACCCGCCATCCCTGCATGCACCGATGGGTGAGGACGACGCCCCGTGGGGCGGTCGCAAGATGGTTTGGAAGAACCCCGACGCCAAGCTCTGGCTGGATCGCATGGCCGAACGTGGCTGGACCGCGCCGATGTGGCCCGCAGAATACGGCGGCGGCGGACTCTCCAAGGCCGAAAACAAGGTGCTGGAGCAGGAGCTGCGCCGGATCAAGGCTCGGCCGGTCCTGATGAGTTTCGGTGTCTGGATGCTCGGCCCGGTGCTGCTCGAATACGCCACCGAGGAGCAGAAGAAGGCGTTCATCCCCGGAATCGTGCGCGGCGAGACCCGCTGGTGCCAGGGCTATTCGGAACCCGGCGCGGGCTCCGACCTCGCGGCCCTGCAGACCAAGTGCGAAGACAAGGGCGACCACTATCTGATCAATGGCCAGAAGGTCTGGACCAGTTATGCCGATCAAGCCGACTGGATCTTCTGTCTGGTGCGCACCGACACCACCAAAAAGCACGAGGGCATCTCCTTCGTGCTGTTCGACATGACCACGCCGGGGGTTGACCCGCGTCCGATCAAGCTGATCAGCGGCTCCTCGCCCTTCTGCGAGACCTTCTTCGACAACGTGAAGGTTCCCAAGGATCAACTGGTCGGCACGCTGAACGGCGGCTGGGACATTGCCAAGCGCCTGCTGCAGTACGAACGCCAGAACATCTCGGCCAGCGGCTTTGGCGGCGGTGGTGGTCTGGACCTAGTCGACGTGGCCAAGAAGGAGTTCGGCGTCGACGAGGCCGGTCGTCTGGCCGACGGCGACCTGCGCGCGCGCATCGCCGCCCATCGCATGGACGCCCATGCGTTCGCCCTGACCGTGCGTCGCGCCGAACAGGAGTCGAAGACCGGCAACGGACCGAGTGCCGCCGTCTCGATCATCAAGTACGCCGCAGCCAAGATGAACCAGGAGCGCTACGAGCTTATGGTCGAGGCCATGGGCCTGCAGGGTCTGGGCTGGGAGGGCGAGGGCTTCAGCAAGGACGAGCTCAACGTCACGCGCGGCATGCTGCGCTCGAAGGGCAATTCGATCGAGGGCGGCACCAGCGAAGTGAACCTCAATGTCGTCGCCAAGCGCGTGCTCGGCCTGCTGGATCACCAGTGATCCTCATCCGTCCATACCGAACGGGCCCGGATAAGGGCCGTCCATCATCAATCGAGGGAGCACGTCTGACATGGCCGTCCTGACCGAAGAACAGACCATGCTGCGCGACGCGGCCAAGGGCTGGACCACTGACAGCGCGCCCGTCGGCGCCCTGCGCAAGTTGCGCGACAGCAAGTCGGGCGCAAGCTTCGACCCCGCCGCCTGGTCCGAAATGGGCCAGATGGGCTGGGCGGGCGTGATCGTCCCCGAAGAGCATAACGGCTCGGCCTTCGGCTATCTGGGTCTGGGTCTGGTGCTGGAACAGACAGGCCGCAACCTGGTGGCCTCGCCCCTGCTTTCCACCGCCCTGATCGCCGCCTCAGCCCTGAACCTGGCGGGAACCGACGTCCAGAAGACCGCCTGGCTCGACAAGATCGCCTTGGGCGAAGCCGTCGCCACCCTGGCCGTGGACGAGTCCGCTCACCACGCCCCCGCCCGCACCGCGCTGGCGGCGACCAAGGCAGGCGATGGCTTTGTCCTCAACGGCTCCAAGACCTTCGTGATCGACGGCGAGGCCGCTGACTTGCTGATCGTCGCGGCGCGCACCGGCGGCAAGCCTGGCGAAACTGACGGCCTGACGCTGTTCCTCGTGACCGGCGACGCGGCGGGTGTGACCCGAACGCACCTGGCCCTGGCGGACTCCCGCGGCGCGGCGCAGATCACGTTCGAGGACGTTTCGGTCAGCGCTGGCGCTGTGCTGGGCCAAGTCGACAAGGGATGGGCCGTGCTGGAGCCGACCCTGGATCGCGCTTATGCGGGCATTGCCGCCGAAATGCTGGGTACAGCCAACGCCGCCTTCGACATCACCCTCGACTACCTCAAGACCCGCACCCAGTTCGGACAGGTCATCGGCACATTTCAGGCGCTGCAACATCGTGCGGCCAAGCTGTTTACGGACCTGGAGACCACCCGCTCATGCGTCGATGCCGCACTTGAGGCTGTTGATGCCGGCAGCGACACCCGCGCCCTGGCCTCGCTCGCCAAGGCCAAGGCCTGCGAAGTGCTGCATCTGGCCTCCAACGAGATGGTCCAGATGCATGGCGGTATCGGCATGACCGACGCCCACGATTCCGGACTCTACATGAAGCGCGCCCGCGTGGCCGAGGCGCTGTTTGGCGGCGCGGCGTTCCATCGCGACCGCTACGCACGCCTTCAAGGCTTTTGACCTTCCCGCCCATCCCTTGAACAGGGGATGGGCGATTCTCTCCAAAGCCGCATTTCGCTGGTTGGAACAGCAGAGCGATGCTCGGCTCGAAGCCAGGGTGTCCCAGTGCTTTGGCGCAGCTCGGCATGGCGATCAGCGCCTGCGCAAACGCCCTTCGGTCAGAGAGACTTTAGCGCTTGCGGATCGGCATTGGCGCGTGGGCCAGTCGTAGCAGATTGGCTGCGCCCGGCGCGCCGAAAGGCGTGCCCGCCACGATCAGCAGGCGCTCTCCCGGCGCCACCAGTCCCAGTTCCAGAGCGCGGCTGGCCGCGTCGGTGGTGACGACCTCAAGGCTGTCAGGCTGGGCGCTGACGCGCGGCTCAACGCCCCAGACCAGCGTCATGCGGCGCACCGCGTTGATCTCGGGCGACAAGGCCAGAACGGGCTGCAGCGGGCGCTCACGCGCCAGTCGACGGGCAGTGGCGCCGGTCGTGGTGAACGCCACCAGGCACTTGGTCGAGCCGGCCTTGGCGGCGCCAGCGGCGGCAACCACCAGAACATCCGCGTCGTCGTCCTGATGCGGCTGCTCGGCCTGCATCAGCTCAGGCCAGCGCGGATCGCGCTCAACCCGCTCGATGATGCGATTCATCATCGAGACGGATTCCTCGGGATAGTCGCCGGCGGCGGACTCGGCCGACAGCATGACCGCGTCCGCGCCCTCGTAAACCGCATTGGCGACATCCGACGCCTCGGCCCGCGTGGGCGTCGGCGAACTGGTCATGGATTCCAGCATCTGGGTGGCGACGATCACCGGGATACCGCGCTCGCGCGCCGCCCGCAGGATGATTTTCTGGGCGACAGGCACCTCTTCGGGTGCCATCTCGACGCCAAGGTCACCCCGCGCGACCATCACACCGTCACAGAGGTCCATGATCGCGCCGAGGCATTCCAGCGCCTGGGGCTTCTCGATCTTGGCCAGCACAGCGGCGCGACCTTCGACGATACGGCGCAGTTCGGCCATGTCTTCCGGAGCCTGCACAAACGACAAGGCGACCCAGTCGACACCCAGACGCAGGGCGAAAGCCAGATCCTCGCGGTCCTTGGGCGTCAGAGGCGACATCGGGATGACGACATCGGGCACCGCCACGCCCTTGCGCTCTGATAGCTTGCCGCCGTTGACCACCTTGGTGTTGGCGTATCCAGGCCCGGCGTCGGTGACCGTCATCCGCAGCTTTCCGTCGTCCAGCAGCAGGGTCGCGCCGGGACGCATGGCCACAAGGATTTCCGGATGTGGCAGACAAACGCGCGTCTCGTCGCCGGGCGTAGCGTCGTCGTCGAAGCGGAACGCCTGGCCAGCCTTCAGTTGCACTGGTCCATTGGCGAACTTGCCGACGCGCAGCTTTGGGCCCTGCAGGTCGGCCAGAATACCCAGCGGCCGACCGACAATGGGCTCGGCCGCGCGGATCGCGGCATAGACGGCGGCATGGGTCTCATGCGCGCCGTGGCTGAAGTTCAGGCGGAAGACATCCGCCCCGGCCCTGGCCAGGGTGATGATCATCTCCGGCGAACTTGAGGCCGGGCCGATGGTGGCTACGATGCGGGAACGACGCGCGCGGATCATGCGGCCGCTCCTTCTAGGAAAGCATGGGATGCTGGGGTCAGGGGCTGACGGCGTCGCCCTCGTTGGAGGCCAGCCGGATCTCGGTGAAGGCCAGAGCGAACCGTCCCGTCGTCGACAAGGCGAAGGGGGACGAAACATGCTCCATGTCCGCGCCCTTGGCCTTGAAACAGGAAAGTTTGATCTTGGCCGTACGCCATTCGCCAATTTTCCCGCTGGAGAACGTTGACGTAACGTCTAGCGCCGCGCCGCAGGATTCGCCACAGGCGATCGCCAGGGAAACCGGTTTCTCCGGTGGGACGTCGACCCGGTAGCGGATCGACACAGCCATGTCGCCCGTAGTCTGGCGGGACAGGTCCACGGCTTGGCCCATGACCTGGAGTGCGCCATTTCCCTCCCCGCTCCATTCGGCGAGGCGCGCATTCTCCTGGGCGCCGGCGTCGATCGGCCGGACCGCCAGCGCGCCGCCGATGTTCAGGGTCCAGGGGGCTGGCGCCCGGCCGGCAATGAAATAGCGGTCGACATTGACGGCCGCCGACACCACGCCGGGATCTTCCGACAAGGTCGCGACCTTGCGCGGCTTGGCGTAGCTCAGGCCATAGCCATAGGCGAACTGCGGATCATAACTGGCATCACCCCGATTGAGCGGAACCTGGTTGGCGCGCTTGGGCCAAGAGAAGGAGAGCTTGCCCTTGAAGTCATGACGCGGCTTGCCGGCCTTGTCGCCGATCAGGACATCTGCGACCCCGCCCCCCTCGCTGCCCGGAAGCCAGGCGGCGACGAAGGCGTCCGAGGCATTGATCTCGGGATTGGTCCAGAGCGGACGACCGGTCAGAAACACGGCGACCACGGGGATACCCTGGGCCTTGAGTGACTTGATAAGGGCCAGGTCCGTCTTGTCGCCGGGCTGATACTCCAGATTGGTCACATCGCCCTGGAACTCGGCATAGGGGTTCTCGCCAAACACCACCACCGCAACATCGGGACGGGTCTTGAAGGCACCGTCGCGGGCCAGTTCGGCCTGACCACCGCTCGCCTTCACCGCTTCGGCTATACCGGCATAGATGGACTGGCCGCCTGGGAAGTCGCTGTTCTTGTTGCCCGTGCCCTGCCAGGTCAGGGTCCAACCGCCGGCCTGTTTGCCGATGTCGTCGGCGCCGTCGCCCGCGACCAGCACCTTGGCCGAACTCCTGATGGGTAGAACGCCCTGGTTCTTCAACAACACCAGGGACTTGCGAACAGCTTCTCTCGCCACGGCCCTATGCTCGGGCGCTCCCAGCAGTTCGAACTTGCCTTCCAGGGGACGCTTGCCACCGAACAGGCCCGCCTTGACCTTGACACGCAGCACGCGGCGCACGGCGTCATCGATCCGGGCCATCGGGATCGTGCCGTCCCTCACCTGGGCCAGGGTGTTGTCAAACAGGCCCTTCCAGCTGTCGGGTGCCATGACCATGTCCATGCCGGCGATATAGGCCTGGGGACAGTTGGTGTTGGTGCAACCATCGACCTGGCCGTGGGCGTTCCAGTCGCCGACGATGAAGCCTTCAAAGCCCATGCGCTCCTTGAGGACGCCCGTCTGCAGACTCTTGTTGCCGGTGTGCTTGACCCCGTTCCAGCTCGAGAACGAGACCATCACGGTCAGGATCCCGGCTTCGATGGCTGGCGGATAGCCCCGGGCGTGCAATCGGATCAGGTCCTGCTCGGAGATCAGGGCGTCGCCCTGGTCCTTGCCGCCCTCGGTGCCGCCATCGGCAACGAAGTGCTTGGCCGAGCCGACCACATGGTTCGTGGCAAGGGCTTGCCCGGATTTAAGAACACCCTGCAGGCCCAGGGTCATGGGACCCGCATAGGTCTTCACCACCTCAGGGTCCTCGGCATAGCCCTCATAGGCTCGCCCCCAGCGCTCGTCGCGCGGCACGGCCACAGTGGGGCCGAACGTCCAGTCGGCGCCGGTCGCGGCGACCTCGGCGGCGGTGACCTCACCGATCCGGCGGATCAGATCCGGGTCGCGCGCGGCCCCCAAGCCAACATTGTGCGGGAATACCGTCGCGCCGATGATGTTGTTGTGACCATGCACAGCGTCAATGCCGAAGATGATCGGGATCACTGTGTGACCGTCGCGCTTCTCCAGCGCCACGGCGCGATAGGCCTTGATCCAGTCCACCCATTTTGCCGGCGCGGCGCGGTCGTCTCCGCCCGGCGCGGTGTTTCCGCCCGCCTCGACCGAGCCCAGCGGGTATTTCCGTAGCTCGTCCGGCGTAATCGAGGAGCCGTCGGCCATGATGGTCTGCCCCACCTTTTCTTCCAGGCTCATGCGCGACATCAGGTCGGTGATGAAGGCCTCGGTCCGGGCGTCGGTGATCGACTTGGGGCTCGCCGCCCTTGGCCAGAGTTCGGGATGCGCCAGGGCCGAGGGCGTCTGGGCCGACGGCGTCTGGGCGCCCCCTGCACCGCCGAGGCTTCCGGCTATCAGAAGAGCGAGAACCGAGGCGTGGGCGGAGCGGCGACGAGCGAACATGAAACTTCCCGTGGTGGCGCTGAGCCGGCTCAAATTGGCCGGCATGAAGAAAAGGCTCGACGCAGCGCGCAGGTGCGCCGCGTCGAGAAGCATGCGCCTAGAGACCCCGACCCGAGGCAACGACCAGCGAACAAGCGCGGCCCGGCGAAATATCTAGCGAGATCAGAGTCTCCTCCGGACGCCGCTTGAAAGCGACGTTCTTGATTGGGGCCATGACAACGTAATCAGACAGCGCTGTCAACTACGATCTGCACCTCACGGTCTTGCAGAGGCTAGACCGCCACCGGACCTGTGGATTCACGGACCACCAGTTCGAAATCCAGCAGCTTAGAGGGCGGAAGCTCACCTTCGCCCCACGACACCCCGTTCAGCAGCATATCGGCCGCCGCACCCGCCATCGCGGCGATCGGCTGGCGGACGGTAGTAAGCTGCGGCCAGACAACCTTGGCGCCCGGTGTGTCGTCGAACCCGGCCACGGACAGAGTTTCGGGCACATTCAGCCGCAGTCGGTTGGCGACGGCCATGACACCCAGCGCCATGTCGTCATTGCTCGCGAAGACAGCCGTAGGCCGGTCGCCACCGGTCAGCAACCGTTCGGCCGCCTCGAAGCCGGAGCGGAATGAGAAGTAGCCCTGCTCCACCCGCTCCGGCCGAACCGTCAGGCCACTATCGGCCATCGCCTCCATGAAGCCCTGGTGGCGCAGATGCGACGCGCCGTGATCGGGGTGGCCGATGATAAAGCCGATATCGCGGTGACCCAGCTCGATCAGGTGCTTGGTCATCTCATAGGCGGCCAGCCGGTCGTCCATGCCGACCCGGGCTGAACGATCCAGGTCGCTGCCGGGCGAGATGCGCACATACGGCACCTCCTCCCGCTCCAGCGCCGCCAGCACGACAGGATGGTCACAGACCGGCGCCGTGAGGATGACGCCATCCATCCGCAGGGTCGCCAACATGGGCGCGACCTGGTCCTCGACATTGTCGGCCGTGGAATCGAGCGGCTCGACGATGAGGTGATAGCCCTCCTCCCGACACCGCGCAATGGCGCCCAACTGGACATCGGTGATGTAGCCGGGGCTGGGATTGTCGAAGAAGACGCCGATCAGATAGGCCTTCGATCCCGCCAGGCTGCGGGCCGAAATATTGGGGCGATAGCGCAGCGCCGCCACCGCCGCCTGCACCCGATCGCGGGTGTCGGCCTTGACGTTGGGTTCGCGATTGAGGACGCGCGACACCGTCTTGATCGAGACGCCCGACTGCCGGGCGACATCATGGATAGTGATCTTCGAGCTCAATTCCGCCCCTCGCTCTAGAGCCTTTTGGGGCTCTAAATCATGCTTTGAGCGTGGCAGACGCCGAAACCGGCACCCATTTTCGGTTGCCACGCTCGCCGATTCATTCGGCTTGTCGGGCAATAAGCCATGACAGCCTTGTCATGGCGAGCCCCTGCGCGCGTAAGTGCACCCTTGGGCTAGGAGATTGAAGCGTATCCTTCCGGCGTCATGGCCACCGCAGCTCCGATCAAGGCCGTGTAGGGCTGCATGACCACATGGGTCGGTATGGCTTTCATGTAATCGACAAACCGGCCCTTGGCCTCGAAGCGGGCGCGGAACGGGCCGGTCTCCAGCAATTCGACGATCTTGGCGCCGATGCCGCCGGCGATGAACACGCCGCCTCGGGCCCCCAGGGCCAGGGCCAGGTCACCCGCCGTCGAACCGAGAATGGCGCAGAACCGGTTCACGGTCGCCAGACTGTCGGCGCAACCGTCCAGCGCCCGCTCGCTGATCTGCTTGGCCGGCAGAGACTCGACCTTGCGGCCCTCTGCTGCGGCCAGGATCGTGTGCAGATCCTCCATGCCGGGGCCAGACAGGATGCGCTCGATCGACACCCGGCCGAACTGCTTGGTCAGGGCGCGCAGGATTTCGATTTCAAGGTCGTCGGTCGGTGCGAAGGCGATGTGACCACCTTCCGTCGTCAGGGGCGTATCGACCCCATGGCGGCGGGCCATGCCGGCGACGCCAAAGCCCGTGCCAGGACCCAGAATTGCCAGATCCCCCTCACCGGACGTCGGCAAGCTACCGATCTGGCGCAGGTCCTTGGGCGAAAGGCGCGGCGCGGCCAGCGCCTGGGCCGTGAAGTCGTTGATCAGGGTCGCTTTCCGAAAGCCGCCTGCTCTGCGCAGACTGTCTTCCGAGATCCGCCAGTCCAGATTGGTCATATGGACCGTGCCATGCTCGATAGGACCTGCCACGGCGACCACGGCCTGATCGGGATGCTTGACCCCGACCTTGTGCAAATAGTCCTCGATGGCCTCCTCGGCCGTGGCGTAGTCCTCGCCCTTATAGGCCGTCGGTTCGATCAGGCGGGGATCAGGCCCGTCGAATTCCACCAGCGCGAAACGCGCGTTGGTTCCGCCGATGTCGCCGACTAGGCCAAGCCCGCCGTCCTTCAAGCCGTTCATCTAGACTGCTTCCTCAAGCAAACAGCACAGACGCGCCGTGGTCGGCAGGGCCGACCCCCGCACGCATCCAGCTGAACAATTCCCGCCCAAAGCCCGGCTTGGACGCCGGGACGTTTGCCGGAGTCCGAGCGAGCAAGGTCGCCTCGTCCACCAGCACTTTCAGTTCGCCGTTCGCAGCATCGACCGTGATCACGTCGCCGTCCTGAACATAGGCCAGCATACCGCCCTTGGCGGCTTCCGGCGTCACGTGGATCGCTGCGGGAGTCTTGCCCGAGGCGCCCGACATGCGGCCGTCGGTGACGAGCGCCACCTTGAAGCCGCGGTCGAGCAGCACGGAGATCGACGGCGACAGATTGTGCAGCTCCGGCATGCCGTTGGCGGCCGGGCCCTGGAAGCGCATCACCACCACGACGTCGCGGTCGAGTTCACCGCGCTTGAAGGCGGCGATGAAGTCTTCCTGCTCCTGAAACACCGCCGCCGGGGCGGTGATGGTGTGATGCTCGGGTTTCACGGCCGAGATCTTCATCACCCCGCGACCGATATTGCCGCCCAGCATGCGCAGGCCGCCCTCGGGACTAAAGGCGTCGGAAACCGGACGCACGATGGCGGTGTCCAGCGACTCCGCCGCGCCATCTCGCCACACCAGTTGGCCATCCTTGAGGGCCGGCTCCTGGGTGTAACGCGACAGGCCTGGGCCCGCGATGGTCAGGACGTCTTCGTGGGCGAGCCCGGCCTTCAGGAGTTCACGGATCACGAAGGCCATGCCGCCGGCGGCCTGGAAGTGGTTCACGTCGGCTGAGCCATTGGGATAGACGCGGGCCAGCAGCGGCGTGGCCTTGGAGATATCGTCGAGGTCTTCCAGCGTCAGGATCACGCCAGCAGCATGGGCCATGGCGACCAGGTGCAGGGCCAGATTGGTCGAACCACCGGTGGCCATCAAGCCAACCACGCCGTTGACGACCGACTTCTCGTCGATCATGCGGCCGACCGGGATGAACTCATTGCCCTTGTTGGTGACGGCTGCGGCGCGGCGCGCGGCTTCCTTGACCAGGGCCTCGCGCAACGGCGTGTTGGGGTGCACGAAGGCCGAGCCAGGCAGGTGGAAGCCCATCAGCTCCATCAGCATCTGGTTGGTGTTGGCCGTGCCATAGAAGGTGCAGGTGCCGGGGCCGTGATAGCTGGCGCTCTCGGCCTCGAGCAGTTCTGCGCGGCCGACCTTGCCCTCGGCGTAGAGGGCGCGAATGCGGGCCTTCTCGCTGTTGGGCAGGCCCGAGGTCATTGGACCGGCCGGCACAAACAGCGCCGGCAGATGGCTAAAGGTCAGGGCACCGATCACCAGGCCCGGCACGATCTTGTCGCAGACGCCAAGATACAGCGCGCTGTCGAAGGCGTCGTGGGTCAGGGCGATGGCCGTGGCCATGGCGATGACGTCGCGGGAGAACAGCGACAGCTCCATGCCCGGCCGGCCCTGGGTGACGCCATCGCACATGGCCGGCACGCCGCCGGCAAACTGGGCGGTAGCCCCGACCTCGCGGGCGGCGACCTTGATCAGCGCCGGATACTCTTCCAGCGGCTGGTGGGCCGACAGCATGTCGTTATAGGCCGAGACAATGCCAATATTGGGCGCGTTGGGATCCAACGCCCGCAGCTTGTCGACGCCCGGCGAGGCGGCGAACGCATGGGCCCAGTTGGCGCAGGACAGCTTGGCCCGACCCGGCTGGTCGGCGATCGCTGCTTCCATATTGGCAAGATAGGCGGCGCGGCTGTCGCGGCTTCGCTCGATGATCCGTGCGGTGACCTTGGCGATGACGGGATTAAGGCTCATGACGACTACTCCGCCCACAGGATGCGGACCCTGGCGCGGTCCTGTTTGAGGATCGACGCGACTGGCAGGGCCGGATCGATGGGCCCTGCCAACAGGGCGCGTTTGGCCTCGCCGGTCACCAGCAAAACGATCAGATCGGCGCGGGTCAGAGCCGCAAAGGTCAGGCTTAGGCGGGGAATATCGGGCGCAGGCGAGCCAGCGGGCGCGGCCAAGACCAGACGTTCCGACCCGGGATCCAGCCCTTGAGCCAGCACGGGCGAGCTTGGAAAGAGCGAGGCGAAGTGGCCGTCGGCACCGACGCCGAGCAGCACCGCCCCGAACGGGATAGCGGCGGCGACGCCGGCCTCGGCCTTCAAGGCGGATTGCTCCTGGCTGACGCCCGCAAAATAGAGCGGCGCGAACTGGGCCTTGGCTGCTTCGCCGACTAGCAGGTGGCGGCGGACCAGACCTTCGTTGCTGCCAGCATGAGACGGCGGCACGAAGCGGTCGTCGCTGAGCGTCACCACGACCTTTTCCCAGGGCGCGATCATGGTCGCCAGACGGTCGTACACGGGCGCCGGCGTGGTGCCGCCTGTCGCCGCGAAGCCGGCCTGGCCGCGCTTGGCAACGGCGGTGGTCAAGGCCGAGACCAGCACCGAAGCGGCGGCGTCGTAGAGGTCTTCACGCGTGTTGAAGGTTTCGATCTGAGGCTGGTTCATCATCAGGCCTTCCAGGCTCGGCCGCCGGGCGAAATCAGGCCCGTTGAGGAGTGCGGTCCCCAGGTGCCCGCCGCATAGGGCGCGGGCTCGATATTGGCGGCAGCCCAGGCGGCCGAAACGCCGTCGATGAACTTCCAGGCCTGCTCCACCTCGTCACGACGCACGAACAGGGTGCGGTCGCCGCGGAAAACATCGAGGAACAGCTTTTCGTATGCGATCCGGCGACGGCCGCCGCTCTGGCTGAACGACAGCGACAGCGGCAGGGATTGCAGGCGCATGCCCTCTTCCGACAGCCCCGGACGCTTGTTCATCAGGGTCAGGACGATATTCTCGTCGGGCTGCAGATCTATGACCAGACGGTTGGAGAAAAGGTCCCCATCCGTCGCCTGACCGAAGATGTTGTGCGGCAGCGCCTTGAACTGAACGACGATCTGGGTGCGGCGGTCGGGCAAGTTCTTGCCAGTGCGCAGGAAGAACGGCACGCCATCCCAGCGCCAGTTGTCGATCGCGACCTTCATCGCCACGAAGGTCTCTGTCCGGGTGGCCTTGCCGACTTCCTGCAGATAGCCCTCGCGCGCCCCGCCTTCGACGACACCGGCCACGTACTGACCACGCACCGTGTCATGGGCCACGGTGTCCTTGTTGAACGGCCGCAGGCTGCGAAGAACCTTGACCTTCTCGTCACGCACGGCGTCCGGATCGAAACCGGAGGGCGCCTCCATGGCGACCAGACAAAGGAGCTGCAGCATATGGTTCTGCACCATGTCCCGCAGCGCACCGTATTCGTCATAATAGGGCCAGCGCTCACCGACCTTTTCAGTCTCGGCGATTGTGATCTGGACGTGGTCGATCGTGTTGCGATCCCAAAGGGGCTCGAACAGCACGTTGGCAAAGCGCAGCGCTGTCAGGTTCTGGACCGTTTCCTTGCCCAGATAATGGTCGATGCGGAAGATCTGCTCTTCGCCGACCACGGCGCCGACCGCAGCGTTGGTCTTCCGCGAGCTTTCCAGGTCGCGGCCGATAGGCTTTTCGAGGACCAGACGGGACTTCGGACCCGTAAGTCCTGCGGATTGGAGTGCATTGCAGACCGGGCCGTAGAGGCTGGGCGACAGGGCGAAATAGACGACCAGCGAGCCGTGCTCGCCAATGCGCTCGGCCAGCTTGGCCGCCCCCTCGTCCTTGGTCATGTCGACGGAAAGATAGTCCAGTCGGGCCGCCAGGCGGTTCCAGGCGGCTTCTTCGACGGTGGCGCGCTTGCCCAGTTGCTCGCGAACCAGCGCTTTGTAACTCGCACCATCTCCCTCGCCGCGCGCGACGGCGACGATCCTGAGATCGTGCGACAGAAGGCGGTCGACCTCCAGGAAATAGAGCGAAGGCAGCAGCATGCGCAGCGCCAGATCCCCGGCGCCGCCAAGCAGCACCAGAACATCGCGGCCAGTTTCGCCGTCGTTGGTCATATTCACTAGAACTTCCACCCTATGACAACGTTGTCATGACACGCTTGCTCAAGCTTGGCAAGCTGCTGTCACCGACGTTCCGCCCGGGAAGTCGGGCGGCGCTCTAACTAGGCCAAACGCGCGAGGCTCGCCATAAGACCAATCGCGTTTTACGGGATGACTATCACGCGCTCAGCAGGCGTTCGGGTTGCGGAGTGGCAGCGATTTCGGAGATCAGGCGAAATTTCCTTGCGGTCTAGCCCCGCGCGGGCGATCCGGCAGGGCGGGCCGCCCGGAAGCGGTCCTTCATCTTGGCCACCCATCCACCGAACGCCTCATTGTCGGCGGTCACACGACCAAAGTCAGCGCTCGACAACGATTCGACGTTCATGCCCGACAGGGCGACACGCAGCCCCTCGGGATTGCGCGCTCCCTCGACAAAGCCGGAATAGCGCTGACGCAGCCGGCCAAGTGATACGTCGTCGTCAGCCAGGCTATAGGCCACCCCCGCGCGCAACAGTCGGGCTTCCTCACCCACGGCCAGAGCCCCCGGACCCTTCCACCGGTCGCCCAGCGACTTTTCGTAGAGGGTGGCGGCTGCGGGCCAGGTGCGCTGCTTCCAGGCGATCTCTGCGCGGATATCCTGGGAGTCACGGCTGTTGTCGTTCTCGACCAGTTCGAGCGCCGCGTCATAGCGGCCAAGGCCCATATAGGCCCGCGCCGTGGCCAGGCGGCGCTCGGCGTTCAGGGCCGGCGGCAGGATCGTGGTGCGGCTCTCGTTGATGGCCTGCAGCGCGCTCTCGGGCTGCTTGTTCATCAGATAGATCCAGGCCAGGTCCGTCGCCACCTGGGCCTTGGGCACGCCGTCGAGACGGTTATCGACCTGGTACTTCAGCAGCTTTCCGGCTTCATCCAGCAGGTCGACATCCACCAGGCGACGCACAAGATTGCGCACCATCTGGTCACCGTCAGCGCCCAGCGGGGTCAGGTCCTGGAAATCATAGAACAGGCCGACGGCCTGGATCGGCTGCATGCCGTCGGCCAGGCCGTCGAGGAACAGGGCCCGGAACGCGCCATTGAGGTCGCTGCGCAGCCCGATCGCCTCCGGGTGATCGGGCTGGTTGTTCCCGGCCGAATGCAGAACCTCCAGCGCCTCGCGATAACGGCCCTGATCGATGAACAGCTTGCCCAGACCGCGAATGGTCTCCAGCTCGACGCCGTCGCCGCGCCAGCGGAAGCGGAGCTGATTGAGCTCGCTGGCTGCGGCCGCCGCGTCGATCTGGCCCTTGGCAAGCCGGATCTGGGTCGCGTGCAGCATGGCGGGCGCGGCGATGCGATCTATCGGCGCCTTGGCGATGGCCTGGAACATGCGCAGGGCGCGGCTCTTCTCGCCTTTCGCCTCAAAGATGCGCGCCTGGGTCAGACGGATATCAAGCTGGTCCTCAACAGGGATCTTGGCCTGGCTCAAAGCATCAGCGATCAGGCGGGCGGCGCCAACAAGATCGCCGGTTCCCAGCGCGGCCTTGGCCTGGGCGTGCAGGAAGCGCGCGCGCCAGAGCGCCGGAAAAAGGTCGAGCGCCCGGCCGCCGGTCGCGAATTTCTGGCGCGCGTCAACCCACTCGCCCTGCTGGGCGGCGATATAGCCACGCCACTGCGCACTTGAAGCGTCGTCAGCCAGGACGGGCGACGCAAAATCAGTTTCGGCCTCGGCCAAACGATTGGCCATCACGCGCGCCACGCCGCGCAGGCCACGGAACTCGGCGTCGCCCATCAGGGTCTGGTGCTTGCGGGCTGCGGCGTTGAGAACCCCTATGGCCTCATAGGACATCCCAGAGCCGACCAGGAACCGCGCCAAAGCCATGCGAGCGCCGATGTCGCCGCTCTTGTCTTCGCCCTCCCCCGTTGCGGCGATGGCACCCTGCAGCGCGTTATAGCGCGCCAGGAACCCGCCCGACCCGGTCTTGGGCCAGTTCTCGACATCAATCAGGGCCGGCATGGCCATCGGCTGCGGGGCGCCGGCGGCGGCCTCTTCCGGGGCCTTGGCAGCCGAAAGCGGCGAGAGCACCAGCCCCTTGGGCCGACCGATGCGCAACAGATCGCCATCGACCGACACCATCAGGTCACTGGCGTAGGTTTCCGCGGCCAGGCCCTGGGCGGAGGGCAACAGCGCCATCTCGACATATTCACGGCGCGACGGCAGGCCCTTCGAAGGCGCCAGGGCCGGCGCGACAAGAAGGCGGTCGCCCACGGCGGGATCATTGACCCAGACCGCCTTGGTGACGCCGGCCAGGGCTGCGGTCAGGGTAGCGGGTGTGACGGTCTCGTCCCGGGCCACGCGGATGGAATCGGGCGTAGCCTGCGAACCGGCGCCCAGGCTGATCGACCACTGCCCCCCTTGCCCCTCGGCATAGTACGGCGTGCCCAGCGGCGTGACGATGCGCAGGGCGCTGTAGTCGGCACCTTTAAAAACCTGGATCCTGGAATAATGGACGCTGGAGCCCGGAATCTTCGACATGTCCAGGCGCGCGGGAGTGTCGAACACCACCCAGACCGCTTCCCCACGGCGGAACACAGCGGCGCCGGACGGCGCGGCCCAGTTGAAGGCCAGCCGCACCTGGCCGTCGGCCTTTTCGTATCCAGCCTTGACCACGCCACCCGGCGGCATGGGATTGGGACGGCCGACCGGGGCGGCGTGCGCCGACGGGTGGGCGGCGGCCATGGCGCCCGCACGGGCGAAGATATTGACGAAGTCGGCGCCGTCCGCGTTGCCTACCCGCGCCTCGGCGTCGTCGGCCAGGGTGATGACAACTTCCAGCGCCCCGCCCGTATGACGGGCCTCGGCGGATTTCACCCAGCGCGGCGGGTTCAGCCGCAGGGCCGACATGTCGGGATTGGCGTCACGATTGAAGCGCAGAGTCAGGACCTGACCGTCGCGCTTTGACGTCATGCGGGCACCGCCGACCCAATGGAACTCCAGACGGCTGAACTCGGCTGCCTGGGCGAAGCGCACATCAAGGGAACCCCGCGACGCGGCGACAGGACCGGCGGCGTTGACCGACGGCGCCGCTACGCTGGCGATGCAGACCGCAGCGACGCCGGACCGCAGGATCGCGCGAAGGCTCATGGAACGCCTAACCGGCCTTCTTGGGCGCGGCGGCACCCGCCAGCGGCGCAGCGGCCGCCTGCTTGCCCTGGGCGTTCGCGTCGGCCGCAGGCGCGCCGTTCTCGGCAATCGCGGCCTTGCCCTTGTTGATCGCCTCATTGGCGAAGCGGTTGGCCAGGCGCTCGGTCAGATTCTTGGCGTCGACCGGCGTCATGTTCGCCAGGATCAGGCTGAGCGTGCGCTCCTTCATCTTGGCGGCGATCGGTAGACGAACCGAGTCGTCCAGAATCGTCATGCGTGCGGCGGCGTCCTTGGGCTTCATGCTCGAGAATACAGTGACCATGCGCTCGACCTCGGCCGACTTCTGGGTGTCGGCCTGACCGAGAAGGCCCTGGATATCGCCCTTCAGACCGGTCAGCGCCTTGACCTTGGCGTCCAGCTTGGCTTCGGCGGCGGCCAGCAGTTGCAACTGCACGTCGATGTCCTGCTCACGCTGGTCCAACTGGCCGCGACGCGCGCCCAGGCTCTGCAGGATGCGCAATTCAGCGGGCGACAGGCCGGCCTCGCGGGCCAGGTCGGTTACCGACGGCGCGCAGACGCGTGGCGGAACCGACGAGGCCGCTGAGGCGGCGGCGTCATGTCCAGCCGATTCGGCCGACTTGGCTTCCTCGCCATGTCCGGCCTTGGCGTCGGGCTTGACCACGCCCTCGGCGAAAGCCCGGGCGCCGCCCAGCATGTCGGGCAGCGACCTGGCGCCGGCCAGGGCGTTGACAGCCAGAACGCCGCCAACGGCGACGCCGACGAGCGGGAGAATACGAGGAATGTTCTTCATCACCGGGCTCTGAAACTGGGTCCGGGACGCGGCGGATCGACCGGGCCCTCGAAGAGGTCATCATCAACCCGCGCTCGTGAACGCGGGGTTTCCTTGGCGACACTGGGTCCCGAGCCGAGGTTGGCACGCGCGGAAGACTCGATCGGCCGACTGGCCTTGGCTTCGCGATCCAGCAGGCGCTCGAAATCCTCGGCCTTGAGGCGGCGGTCCACCTGCGGCGCGGATGCCTCCATACGGGCCGCAACAGGGGCCGAGGCGGCGGCGGGAGGCGGGGTCAACATCGGGCGATTAAGGCGCTCGTCGAGCTTGGCGGCGAGGACCGTGGCGCGCTCGATGCGATCGGCCAGGGATTCGGAAGCCTCGTCGGTGGCGGCGCGCAGATCAGCCAGGCCCTGCTCGGCCCGCGCGGCGGCTTGATCCAGGTCGGCCACGGCCTTGGCGAAGCCGACATGGCTGTCGCGCAGAGCCTTGAGGCGACGCTCAAGGCGCCAGCCAAAGCCCAGGGCGACAATCAGCAGCACCGCGAGCAAACCATTCATGGCGACGGCGACGAGGCTCATTTCAGCTTCTGAACCGCTTTCTTGGCCGCAGGCGACAGCGGCGCTTCGGCGCGGATGGCGATAGAGTGGTTGCGCCGCCCCATACGGCCACGCGTCAGCGGGATCGCGCCGGCGCGCAGCTCGACCAGACTGTCAGGCGTGGCGTTCAGCATCATGGTGTCACCGACCTGAAGGTTCAGCACCTTTGACAGCGGCAACTGCTGCTCGTCGAGAACGGCGCGGACCTCCATCTGGGTGGTCCAGAGTTCTGTGGCCAAGTGGCCTTCCCAGATGTTGTCGCGGCCAAACTTCTCGCCCATGAACTGCTGCAGCAGCATCTTGCGGATGGGCTCCAGCGTCGCGTAGGGCAGCAGCAGTTCGATACGGCCGCCACGGTCTTCCATGTCGATGCGCAGCTTGACCAGGATCGCGGCGTTGGCGGGCCGGGCGATGGCCGCAAAGCGGGGATTGGTCTCAAGTCGATCCAGCGAGAACGAGACCGGATGCAGCGGTTCGAAGGCGGCCTTCAGGTCGTGCAGGACCACCTCGATCATCCGCTGCACCAGCACGCGCTCGATGGTGGTGTAGGGGCGACCTTCGATGCGCATCGCTGCCGTGCCGCGGCGGCCGCCCAGCAGCACGTCGACGATCGAGTAGATGAGGTTGGAGTCGACGGTCAGAAGGCCGTAATTGTCCAGCTCCTCGGCCCGGAACACCGCCAGGATAGCCGGCAGCGGGATCGAGTTCAGATAGTCGCCGAAACGGATCGAGCTGATGTTGTCGAGGCTGACCTCGACGTTGTCGCTGGTGAAATTGCGCAGGCTGGTGGTCATCAACCGCACCAGGCGGTCGAAGACGATTTCGAGCATCGGCAAGCGCTCGTAGCTGACCAGCGCCGAATTGATGATCGCCCGAATGCCGGTGCGGTCGTCGTTGCCGTCGCCCGACAGGTCGAAGCCCAGCAGGCTGTCGATCTCGTCCTGGTTCAGGATCCGCTCGGACCCCGCCATGTCGCCGCCACCGCCGTCGTCCCAGCCGCCGCCGCCCATGCCGCCGCTGAAATCGCCGAATTCACTCGCAGCCCCGCCGCCCTCGGCCCCGCCCGGAGGGTTCTGCGAGGCCCATTGGGCCATCGCGGCCTGATCGTCGAGTTCGTCCGCCATGTTGGTTTGCCCAGCCAGCTCCTTAGGGAGCTAGTTGATCAGCATCTCCTCGATCAGGACGGCGTTCACCTTTGACGGCGCGGCGACGAGATTGACCCGACGCAGCAACTCGACGCGGAGTTGGTAGGTGCCTTGGCTACCGTTCAGGTCTTCTGGACGCAGCTCGCGCAGGAAGGTCTGGAACATGTCCTGCAGCCTGGGCAGATTCGGCGTCAGAACCTCAGCCGTTTCCTCGTCCGGCAGCTCAAAGGTCAGCTTCAGCTTCAGGAAGGTCGACTTGCCGTCGGCGGTCTGCATGTTCACGACGATGTCGGGCAGGGTGTAGAAGACGATCCCGTCGGGCCCTTCCTTGATCACCGGCACGCCGGCCGCGCCCTCGGCGCCCGCAGCGGCGCCTTTGTCGCCTTCCTTCTTCTTGTCGTCCTTCTTTTCCTTCTTTTCCTTCTTTTCCTTGCCGTGCTCTTCAGCGCCCTTTTCACCATGGGCTTCGGGCTTGGGCTTCATCAGGAAGAAGGCTGCAGCGCCGCCACCGCCCAGCACGAGCACGCCGGCAGCGGCCGCGATCAGAACGATCGGCGGCTTCTTCTTGGCTGGAGCTTCGCCCTCGACAGCGCCCTCTTCGCCTTCGGGGGCGGGAGCTTCCTTGGGGGGTTTCTTGGCCACGCGCGCGGTTCCTTGGAATCTACCCGCCTACTCATGCGTGAGCATGGTTAACGATGTGTTTTGGAGGCCAATTCGTCGCAGGCAGAATCCACCCGGCAGACTCCGCCCAACACCCCCGCGTTAACCTTCCTATTGTCTGTTTTTGCTGAACTTTTGACGTTGGCACGAAGGTTGCTGACAGGACTGCGGCGCATTTGTCGCGCCAGCCGCTCGAGTTAACTCGTCATGGACAACGCGCTGTATGTCGGCCTTTCGCGCCAGATGACGCTCCGCCGCGAGATGGACATCGTCGCGAACAACATCGCCAACGCCAACACGACGGGCTTCAAGACCGAGGAACTGATGGTTCGTACGGAGGCCGCCAAGCCGGCCAGGACACTGGGCGGGACCAATCCCGTCAAGTTCGTACTCGGCGACGGCGTGGCGCGTGATTTCACCCAAGGTGCCATGACCAAGACCGGCGGCGACTTTGATGTGGCCATCGAGGGCCAGGGCTTCTTCAAGGTCCAGACGGCCGGCGGCGAGCGCTACACCCGCGACGGCCGCTTCACGACCAACCCCGAAGGCAAGCTGGTCACCCAGACCGGCAATCCTGTGCTCGACGAGGGCGGCAGCGAAATCCTCATCGACCCCAAACAGGGGGCCGTCACCATCGGCAAGGACGGCATCGTCAGCCAGGGCCAGCTGAGCGTCGGCAAGATCGCCGTGGTTCGCGCCGACGACCTGTCCTCGCTCAGCAAGGACGGCGACAACCTCTATCGCAACACCGCCAACGCCACCCTCCAGCAAGCGCCCAACGCCGTCGTGCACCAGGGCATGCTGGAATCCTCCAACGTCCAGTCCGTCGTCCAGATCACCAAGCTGATTGAGGTGCAGCGCGCCTACGAGAGCATGGCCAAGATGATGGACAACGCCGCCGAACTGACGCGCTCCGCCGTCGAGCGCCTCGGCAAAGCCAATTAAGGGAAACTAGACGATGCAAGCTCTGCGCACCGCCGCGACCGGCATGTCAGCCCAACAGCTGAACGTCGAGGTCATCTCGAACAACATCGCCAACATGAATACGGTTGGCTTCAAGCGTCAGCGGGCCGAGTTCCAGGACCTGCTCTACCAGACTATCGAACGGGCCGGTGCCCAGTCGTCAAGCGACGGCAACGTCGTGCCCACCGGCGTCCAGATCGGCGGCGGCGTGAAGGCCGGCTCGGTCTACCGGATCACCGAGCAGGGCACCCCCACCATGACCAACAATGAGCTGGACGTGGCCATCCAGGGCAAGGGCTACCTGCAGATCCTGATGCCTTCGGGCGAGACGGCCTATACCCGCGCCGGCAACTTCTCGACCAATGATCAGGGCCAGATCGTCACCGACGACGGCTACGCGGTCCAACCCGGCATCACCGTCCCGCAGAACGCCACGGCTATCACCATCGGCAAGACCGGCCTGGTTCAGGTGACCCTGCAAGGCCAGACGGCGCCCCAGACCATCGGCCAGCTCGAGCTGGCCAACTTCATGAACGAAGGTGGCCTGGAAGCCATCGGCGACAACCTGTTCATGGAAACCGGCGGCTCGGGTCCTGCCAACATCGCCGCCCCCGGCCAGCCCGGCTTCGGCACCCTGCTGCAGAACTACACCGAATCCTCCAACGTCGACGCGGTCAGCGAGATCACCGCCCTGATCGTCGCCCAGCGCGCCTACGAGATGAATTCCAAGGTGATCACCACGGCCGATCAAATGCTCCAGGCCACCTCGCAGCTGAGGTCCTAGGCTCATGAAGCGCCTCCTGATCACCTTCTGCGCCCTGGCTCTCGCCGGTCCTGTGTTCGCCGGACAGACCGTTTCACTGAAGATGGACACCACCGACGCCGACGGCCGCATCACCCTGGGCGACCTGTTCGACGGGGCGGGATCGGCTTCGGAGATCCTGGTCGCCACCCGCATCGGCGCCACCACCGTTCTGGACGCCGGCCAGGTGCAATCGGCTGCTCGCCGCGCCGGCCTGGACTGGAGCAATTCACAAGGTATGCGCCGGATTATCGTCCGCCAGGGGGCCGATGGCGGCGGCGCGGGCGGCGGCGTGGTTCGCGCCAAGGGGAATGTGGAAGTTCTTGCCTATGCCCGCAGCCTGGCGGCTGGCGAGATCGTGCAGCCCCAGGATCTGATCTGGCTAAAGATGGCCGCTGCACCCGGCGACGCGCCCCAGGACGCCGACGCGCTGATCGGCATGAGCGCCAAGCGCCCCCTGCGTGAAGGCGCCGCAGCCTCGCTGCGCGATGTGTCCGCCGCCCAGGTCATCAAGAACGGCGACATCATCACCGTGACCTACGAAAACGGCGGTGTTTCCCTTGCGCTGCAAGGAAAGGCCATGTCGGCCGCAGCCGCCGGCGACCCGGTCTCCGTCCAGAACACTCTGTCCAAGAAGATCATCCAGGCGGTCGCGACCGGTCCTGGCTCCGCGATGGTCGGTCCGCAGGCGCAGTCCTTGCAAAGCCGATCGTCAGTCCGTTACGCCGCTCGCTAGAGGTCATTCGCATGCGCCCTGCCCTGATCGCCGCCCTCGCCCTGCTCGCCCCGCTCGCCGCCTGCTCGACCGTCACCGAAGCCGTGAGGGGGCCGGAGCTGGCTCCCGTCGGCTACCCCGCTCAACTGGCGCCGATGACCCAGCAATTTGTCGCCTCGCGCGACCAGGTGCCCCAGGCGGCTTCTGCCAACTCCCTCTGGCGGGTCGGCGCCCGCGCCTTCTTCAACGACCAGCGGGCCAGCAAGATCGGCGACATCCTGACCGTCCAGATCGACATCGACGACAGCGCCAGCACCAAGAACAACTCGGCCAGCAACCGCGCCTCCACCATAGATGCCGGCGTCAGCAACTTCCTGGGTCTGGAATCTAGCCTAGGCAAGATCCTGCCGGGCGGCTTCGATCCGGCCAAGGCCATCGGCACCAACTCCACCTTCACCAATGCCGGCGGCGGCAGCGTCAGCCGGTCGGAGAAGATCAGCCTGACGATCGCGGCCGTGGTCAGCCAGGTCATGCCCAACGGCAACATGATCATCCAGGGCACGCAGGAAGTGCGCACCAATGCCGAACTGCGCCAACTGACGGTCGCCGGCATCGTCCGTCCGGAAGACATTTCCTCGGCCAACACTATCAAGCACACCCAGATCGCCGAAGCTCGCATCAGCTATGGCGGCCGCGGCGACATCAGCCGCATGCAGAAAACTCCGGCCGGTCAGGCGCTGGTCGAACGCTTCTCGCCCTTCTGATCCGGCGACGGGCGGTTCGCGCAAGAACCGGTCCGGCCCCTTGCAAGACCTTCAGGCGCGGCCCCCAGGGTGTCCGCGCCTGATGTGTTTCTGGGCCCCGCGAAACTCCCGTGCTCGGGCCGCGTTGTTCCGGGCAGGAGAACCGCCATGGGACGTCCGCTCGCCACACTTGCCGCTCTGGGACTGCTGGCCGCCGGCCTGGCGGGCTGCGCCCACGAGAAGGCCGCCGACAGCGGCTATCGCTGGGCGTTCCTCAGTGACGCCGGCGAGGCCCCGCGCCTGGCCTATGGCCGGCCCTCCAGCGACGACGTCATCCTGATGCTCAGCTGTTCGCCGGGGGCCGACAGCGTCCAGATTTCAGCCGTGGGTCTGAATGGCCGCGATATCGTCCTGGCGTCCGACCGCATCGAAAGCCGATTCCCCGCTGGGAAGGTCGTCAGCGCCTTGGGCGAGACGGGCCTTCAGGAAGCGAGCGGCAGGATGAGCGCCCCCGCCCTGGCCGGCTTCCAGCACACCGGCGACCTCACCATCCTGACGAACGGCGAACGGCACAATCTTGACGCCCGGCGTGAGGACGAGGGGCAGGTGAAGGCGTTCTTCAGGTCATGCGCCGCAGCCTGATCAGGCCCGACGGCCCGCCGCAGAGATGTTGTCGATTCCCAGGGCCGACAACGCACCGCGCATGATGCCCTCGGCGTCGAGACCGGCCTGGGCGTACATCACCTCGGGCTTGTCCTGATCCTGGAAGATATCGGGCAACACCAGGGTGCGGATCTTCAGGCCGCGATCCAGCGCGCCGTGCTGGGCGAGGGCCTGCAGCACGAAGGCCCCGAAGCCGCCCATGGCCCCCTCTTCGACCGTGACGATGGCTTCATGCTCACGGGCCAGCCGCAGCAGCAGGTCGATGTCCAGCGGCTTGGCGAAGCGGGCGTCGCAAACCGTCGCCGAAAGACCGCGCGCGGCCAACAGGTCGGCGGCCTTCAGGCTTTCGCCCAGGCGGGTGCCGAACGAGACGATGGCGACGCTGGTCCCCTCGCGGACAATGCGGCCCTTGCCGATCTCCAGCGGATCGGCACGGCCGATCGGCATATCGAGGCCAAGGCCCTCGCCGCGCGGATAGCGGAACGCGCTGGGGCGGTCGTCGATCTCGACGGCGGTGGCGACCATGCGGGCCAGTTCCAGTTCGTCGGCGGCCGCCATCAGGATCATGCCGGGCAAAGCGCCCATGAAGCCGACATCGAAGGTGCCGGCATGGGTGGGGCCATCGGCACCGACCAGGCCGGCGCGGTCCATGGCGAAGCGCACGGGCAGGCGCTGGATGGCCACGTCGTGGACGACCTGGTCATAGCCGCGCTGCAGGAAGGTCGAATAGATTGCCGCGAAAGGCTTCATGCCGTCAGCGGCGAGGCCGGCGGCGAAGGTCACCGCGTGCTGCTCGGCGATGCCGACGTCGAAGGTGCGGTCCGGGAAGGCCTTCTGGAAGACGTCCAGCCCCGTGCCCGACGGCATGGCTGCGGTGATGGCGACGATCTTGGTGTCGTGATGCGCCTGCTTGACCAGTTCCTGAGCGAACACCTTGGTGTAGCTGGGCGGGCCGGCGGCGGCCTTGTCCTGCTGGCCGGTGACGACGTCGAACTTGACCACGGCGTGCAGCTTGTCATCGGCACCTTCGGCCGGGGCATAGCCCTTGCCCTTCTGCGTGACAACGTGGACCAGCACCGGCTTGTCTTCGAAGTTGCGCGCGTTCTTCAACACCGAGACCAAGGCCTCCATGTCGTGGCCGTCGATCGGGCCGACATAGTGGAAGCCCAGTTCCTCGAAGAAGGTGCCGCCGGTGACCATGCCGCGAGCATATTCCTCGGCCTTGCGGGCCGCTTCGCGCATAGGGGTCGGCAGTTTCTCGACCACCGTCTTGCCCAGCTTGCGAACCTTCCGATACGCGCCGCCCGAGACGAGGTTGGCCAGATAGGCGCTCATCCCGCCCACCGGCGGGGCGATCGACATGTCGTTGTCGTTGAGGATGACGGTCAGTTGTTTGGTGGTGTCGGTCGCCGCGTTCATCGCCTCATAGGCCATGCCGGCGCTCATCGAGCCGTCGCCGATCACGGCCACGACCTTGTTGGTTTCGCCCTTCTGGTCACGCGCGGCGCAGAAGCCCAGCGCCGCCGAGATCGAGGTGGCCGCATGGGCCGCGCCGAACGGGTCGTATTCGCTCTCGGCCCGCTTGGTGAAGCCCGAAAGGCCGCCGCCCTGACGCAAGGTGCGGATGCGGTCGCGGCGCCCCGTGAGGATCTTGTGCGGATAGGCCTGATGGCCGACGTCCCAGATCAGGATATCCTTGGGCGTCTCGAACACGTGGTGCAGGGCGACGGTCAGCTCGACCACGCCCAGGCCGGCACCCAGATGCCCGCCCGTCACCGATACCGCGTCGATGGTCGCGGCGCGGACCTCGCTGGCCAGTTGCTTGAGCTCGGCCACGGAAAAACCGCGCGTATCGGCGGGCGAGGCGATCTTGTCGAGAAGAGGAGTCACGATGGTCATGTCCGAAGAAAGCGCGGTCAGCTGCGCCGGTCCAGCACGAAATCAACGCTGTGACGCAGATGATTGGCGCGTTCGCCGAAAATATCGAGGTGAGACTTGGTTTGGGCGGCCAGAAGCGTCGCCCGTTCCTTGGCCGCGTCCAGACCCAGCAGGGTGACATAGTTGGTCTTGCCCATGGCGGCGTCCTTGCCGCCTGCGGCCTTGCCCAGCACGGCTTCGTCGCCCTCTGCGTCGAGAATGTCGTCGACGATCTGGTAGGCCAGACCCAGGTCCTGGGCGAAGCCCATCAGGGCGGCGCGCTCGGAATCCTTTGCCCGGGCGATGATCAGCGGAATTTCGAAGGCGAAGGCAATCAGGGCGCCGGTTTTCAGACGCTGCATGCGGGCCACGGCCCCCAGATCGTCGCGAACGCCCAGAATGTCGATCATCTGGCCGCCCGCCATGCCCTTGGCGCCCGAGGCGATGGCCAGCTTGCGCACCAGTTCGGCCCGGATATGGCCGTCATCGTGGGTGTCGGGGTGGGCCATGATCTCGAAGGCGGCGGTCTGCAGGGCGTCGCCCGCCAGGATCGCGGTGGCCTCGTCATACTGGATGTGCACGGTCGGCCGGCCGCGACGCACGTCGTCATTGTCCATGGCCGGCAGGTCGTCATGCACCAGGCTGTAGGCGTGGATGCATTCGAGGGCGCAGGCGGCGCGCAGCACCGGGCGCTCGGGCAGGTCGAACATCTTGCCGGTTTCTAGCGCGAAGAACGGCCGCAGCCGCTTGCCCGGTCCCAGGGCCGCATAGCGCATGGCCTCGGTCAGCCGGCTCTCGGGGCCGTCGGCCCGCGGCAGCAGCTCGTCGAGCGCCACGGTGACGATGTCGGCCGCCTGGACGATGCGACGTTCCAGATCGATCAAAACAGCTTCCCCCCGTCCGGCGCCGCGCGATCCACGTTGACCAGCACCACATCACCCTGCGCATCCGGAAACCCAAGGCATAGAACCTCGGACATCACCGGACCGATCTGACGTGGCGGAAAATTGACCACCGCCGCGATCCGGCGCCCGACCAGATCGTCCAGGGCATAGTGCTTGGTCACCTGGGCCGACGAGCGCTTGATCCCGATCATCGGGCCAAAATCGATGGTCAGCTTGTAGGCGGGCTTGCGGGCTTCGGGAAACGGTTCGGCCTTGGTCACGGTGCCGATGCGGATATCGACTTTTTCGAAGTCGTCATAGGAGATCGGCACTGAAGCCATCAGGCGAAGTCCGCCGGTTCGGCGCTGACCGCGCCGCCCTGGCCCAGAACGATCTTTTCGACCTTGAGGCGGGCGGCCTCGAGCTTCTTTTCGCAGTGGGCCTTCAGGGCCGCGCCACGCTCATAGATGTCGATCGACCGCTCCAGCGGGGCCTGGCCAGACTCCAGCTCGGACACGATCTTTTCCAGCTCGGCCAGGGCCTGCTCGAAGCTCAGTCCGGCGAGATCTCCATCCATGGCTTTCGAGGCGTCGGTCATTTCAACTCCGAGGAGAACGGCCGCACCCTAGTGGGGCGGGAAGATACGGGCAACGACCTAGAATGCGGCCGTCATTAAGGGAAGTCGCAATGCGCCCTCCAGTCTTGGGAGCGTCGTCTTCAGGCCAGGGTAAAGCGCTTGACGCTCCAATAGGCGTGGCCTTCGTCGAGTAGCTGGAGCGCGCCCTTCCTTCTCAGAGATCGGGCGACCATCCAGTTGAAGAAGCCGTGGGCCAGAACCAGCACGTCCTGTCCACTGGCGGCCAGATTGATCAACAGGTCGGCGGCCTGGTCAGAGCGGATCTCGGCCTCGGCCCGGGTCTCCTGCCCGCCGTGGTGGTTGAAGAACCACCACCAGAAGCGGGCGAAGAATCCCAGGTGACTGGGCTTCATCTTGATCCATGACGGCCAGGGCGGCGGGGGCAGTGGCGCCTCGACGAACAACGGATCGGTTGAGAAGGCGCGACCGTTGCAGACGGCCTGGGCGGTTTCGATCGAGCGGCGGCGGGTCGAGGCGATGACCAGGCTGGCCTGCCGGCAGGCCTCGACCAGCGCGGCGGGCGGCGTCTGGCCGGGCTTCAGCCCGCCGACTTCATAGCGCGCCCACCATTCGCCGTAGGCGGCGCAGTTGAAGCGCACCTTGCGCGACAGGGCCGGCTCGCCGTGTCGGGCCAGGGTGATAAGGCCCGGACGCACAGGTCTTTCCTCAGCGAGGATGTGGTCGGCGTTGCTTGCGTCGGCCATGTTCCCGAGAGAGCGACGGCTGCCCGTCGATCCCTTCATCCCTCCTGCAGAGCGCTGACATGCGCGGCGGCTGAGCGTCCCAGCGCCTGCAGGTCGTAGCCGCCCTCGAGCGAGGAAACAATACGGCCCCGCGACCGGGCGTTGGCGACCGAGACGATCGCCCGGGTCGCCCAGGCAAAATCCTCGGCCTCCAGGTTCTGCGCCGATAACGGATCGCGGACATGGGCGTCGAAGCCGGCGGACACCAGAATCAAGTCCGGCGAGAAGGCGTCGACCTTGTCCATCAGCCCCTCGAACCCCGCCCGCCAGGTTTCACGGGCGGCGCCCGGCGCCACGATGGCGTTGGCGATGTTGCCCAGGCCGGTCTCGGACGGATCGCCCGTGCCGGGATACAGCGGTGACTGGTGGATCGAGGCGAAGAAGACCGTCGGGTCGTTCTCGAACGCGGCCTGGGTGCCATTGCCGTGATGGACGTCGAAATCGACGATGGCCACCCGGCGAAGGCCCGAAGCCTGGGCCACCCGCGCCGCGACGGCCACGTTGGAGAACACGCAGAAGCCCATGGCTGTGCCCGGCTCGGCGTGATGGCCCGGCGGACGCACCGCGCAGAAGGCCCGCATCCCCTCCCCTGCCGCGATCAGGCGCACGGCTGAAACCGCCGCCCCGGCCGCTCGCCGCGCCGCGACCAGACTGCCGGGGGTCAGGATGGTGTCGGGATCCAGAGCGTGGCGGCCGGCGCTGGGGGCCGAAGCCAGCACGGTGTCGATGAAGGCCTGCGGGTGCACCAGGGCAGGTCGGCGATATCGACCAGCGGTGCCTCGATCGTTTCCAGATCCAGCGTGGCGTCGTCGCTCAGGGCGTCGATCACCGCCTGCAGCCGTTCGGGCCGCTCGGCATGACCGTCGCCGGGCCGGTGGTCCAGCATGTCGGAATGGGTGAACAGGGCGACGCTCATGACTGTACGGTAGCGCGGACAGCCATTGGACGAAACCGGTCGATCGCGGTTATCAGGATCGACATGAGCCTTTCCCTTCGCCGCGCCACGCTTGAAGACGCCGACACGGTCTCCAGCCTGGGCGCCCGCACCTTCATCCAGACCTTCGACTATCTGTATCCGCCGGCGGATCTGGAGACCTTCATCGCCTATGCCTACGGGCTGGAGCGCACCCGGAGCGATCTGGCTCACCCCGACAAGGCCACCTGGCTGCTGGAGGATGACGGCGAGGCAATCGGCTATGCCCTGGCCGGTGCCTGCGACCTGCCACACGATGACGTGCAAGCGGGCGATGGCGAGCTGAAGCGAATCTATGTGCTGAAAGGGCGCCAGGGCGGCGGCAAGGGTTCCATGCTGATGAACGCGGCGCTGGAGTGGCTGGAGAAGGATGGACCCCGGAGGCTTTGGATCGGGGTATGGTCAGAGAACTTTGGCGCGCAGCGTTTCTATGAGCGGCTGGGCTTCGCCAAGGTCGGGGAGTATTTTTTCCCGGTCGGGGAGATACAGGATCTGGAGTTCATTCTCCGTCGAGACCCGCACCCCCTGTTGCGTCCCGTTTAAGAACCCTCCACACTCCAAACATCTGTTCGAAAGCCCGCACCGATGTTCCTTCGCTTCTTCTCCGAGCTCCGCCAGGCCAAGGTGCCGGTCAGCCTCCGAGAGTACCTGATGCTCATGGAAGCCCTCGACAAGGACGTCATCGACCGTTCGGTCGAGGACTTCTATTTCCTGTCCCGCGCCAGCCTGGTGAAGGACGAGAAGAACCTCGACAAGTTCGACCGGGTGTTCGGCCATGTCTTCAAGGGCCTGGAGACGGTCAGTGACGGCCTCGCCGCCGATATCCCCGAAGCGTGGCTCAAGGCCCTGACCGAGAAGTTCCTGACCGACGAGGAAAAGGCGGCGATTGAGGCCATGGGCGGCTTCGAGAAGCTGATGGAGATGCTGCAGGAGCGTCTCAAGGAACAGAAAAAGCGCCACGAGGGCGGCAACAAGATGATCGGCTCGGGCGGCACCAGCCCGTTCGGCAATAACGGCTACAATCCCGAAGGCGTCCGCATCGGCCAGGACAAGAGCCGCCACGGCAAGGCCGTGAAGGTCTGGGACAAGCGCGAATACAAGAACCTCGATGACTCGGTCGAACTGGGCACCCGCAACATCAAGGTGGCCCTGCGCCGGCTGCGCAAGTTCGCCCGCGAAGGCGCCGCCGAGGAACTGGACCTGAACGGCACCATCCGCGGCACGGCGGAAAAGGGCTATCTGGACATCCAGTTGCGTCCCGAGCGACGCAACAAGATCAAGGTGCTGCTGTTCTTCGACATCGGCGGCTCGATGGACGGCCACATCAAGCTCTGCGAGGAGTTGTTCAGCGCGGCCAAGACCGAATTCAAGAACCTGGAATTCTACTATTTCCACAACTGCCTGTACGAGGCCGTTTGGAAGGACAATCGCCGCCGGCAGGTGGAGAAGATCCCGACCTGGGACGTGCTCCACAAATTCCCCAGCGATTACAAGGTGATCTTCATCGGCGATGCAACGATGAGCCCCTACGAAATCACCTATCCGGGCGGCAGTGTCGAACACTGGAACGAAGAGCCCGGCGCGATCTGGATGCAGCGGGTGGCCGACATCTACCAGAGCTGCGTCTGGCTAAACCCCACGCCTGAGCGGCACTGGGACTACACCCAGTCGATCGGGGTGATGAAGACCCTGATGAACGAGCGGATGTTCCCGCTGACCATCGAGGGCCTGGACAAGGCGATGCGCGAGCTGGTGCGGGGGTAAGCTCGCCGTCACTTGCCCCCTACGGGCTGCGGCGCAGCCGTCTTCGCCCGGAGGGGGAAGATGAAACGCGCCGACCTCATCTTTCCCCTCCGGGGGAGGACGACCGCGAAGCGGTCAGGAGGGGGCAAGTATCCGGTCCGGTCCGGATAGAGTCCTGACACTATTGTCCAGATACATCCCTGACAGTTAGCCGGGCCGGCAGGAGGACACCTGCCGATGCCATGGAAGACCGGATCAGTGGAAGACGCCAAGCTTGGGTTTGTGGCCGATCGG
>JANOSS010000087.1:0-4471 GCA_031415995.1 Caulobacter sp.
AGGGCGTCAAGGACGTCGTCTTCGATCGCGGCGGCTACATCTTCCACGGTCGGGTGAAAGCCCTGGCCGACGCCGCGCGCGAAGCCGGCCTGAATTTCTAAGGGAAATCACAGCATGGCTCGTGGTGATCAACAGCGTGGAGACGGCGGCCCCAATCGCGGCCGTCGCGACCGCAACGCCCCCGAAGAGCGGGTCGACAGCGACATCGTCGAAAAGCTCGTTCACATCAACCGCGTCGCCGCCACCGTTAAGGGCGGCCGTCGCTTCAGCTTCGCTGCTCTGATGGTCGTTGGCGACCAAAAGGGCCGCGTCGGCTTCGGTCATGGCAAGGCGCGTGAAGTGCCGGAAGCCATCCGCAAGGCGACCGAAGAAGCCAAGAAGACCATGGTCCGCGTCCCGCTTCGCGAGTCGCGCACCCTGCACCACGACGGCTACGGCCGTTGGGGCGCTGGCAAGGTCATGATGCGCGCTGCCCCTCCCGGCACCGGCGTGATCGCTGGTGGTCCGATGCGCGCGGTTCTCGAAACCCTGGGCGTCCAGGACGTCGTGGCCAAGTCGACGGGTTCTTCGAACCCGTACAACATGGTTCGCGCCACGTTCGAGGCCCTGAAGGTTCAATCGTCGCCCCGCCAGATCGCCGCCAAGCGCGGCAAGAAGGTTGGCGACATTCTCGGCCGCCGCGCCGACGGCGCTTCGTCGCCGGACGCCGTGGAGGGCTAAGACATGGCTGAAGCTAAGACCGTCAAGGTTCGCCAAACCGGCAGCCCGATCCGCCGCAACGCCACCCAGCGCGCAACGCTGGCTGGCCTGGGTCTCAACAAGCTGGGACGCGAGTCCGAGCTGGAAGACACCCCTTCGGTTCGCGGCATGATCCGCAAGGTCCAGCATCTGCTGGAAATCGTCGAGTAGTTCTGCTACGAGACGCGCAAATCGCCACCCCGGTGAAAGCCGGGGTGGTTTTCGTTTGTTGCTCCGCTGTCTGATCCTGCTGGGAAAAGAGGGCAGGGCAGCTGGCGATCTTTAGTTTTTCAAGCCGAGTCTGGCCGCTGGCCGGGCGCAGATCTCCAAGGAGAGGCACATATGACCAAGCTTAATGAACTGGCTCCGACCCCAGGTTCGACCAAGAACCGCATGCGCGTTGGCCGTGGTCCGGGTTCGGGCAAGGGCAAGACCGCCGGTCGCGGCGTCAAGGGCCAGAAGGCGCGCTCGGGCGTCGCCATCGCCGGCTTCGAAGGCGGTCAAATGCCGCTGCACATGCGTATGCCTAAGCGCGGCTTCAACAACCCCTTCCGCCTCGACTTCGCTGAAGTGAACCTGTGGCGCCTGGAACAGGCCGTCGAAGCAGGCAAGCTGAAAGCCGGCGCCGACGTGTCGGTGGCTGACCTGATCGCTGCGGGCGTGATCCGTCGCGAACTGGACGGCGTTAAGCTGCTGGGCAAGGGCGAGATCAAGTCGGCTCTGAAGCTGACCGTCTATTCGGCGACCGAAGCGGCCATCAAGGCCGTTGAAGCCGCCGGCGGTTCTGTGACCGTGACCAAGAAGGTCAAGGTCCAGGCCGAAGACGCCAAGGCCTAATCTACATAGCTGTCATCCCAGGCGGCCGTCAGGCCGGTCCGGGACCGCGGCATGCGTCGGCGCCTTCCGAGGCCTCGGCTCTACGCTCCGCTTCGGCCGGGATGACAGTTCTTTTTGAGGCTCGCCGTGACATCGCGGCGAGCCTCACCTATTTGTGGCTCAGTATTAGAGTCGTGGGGAATTGAATGGCCTCGGCCGCCGAACAACTCGCAGCCAACATGAATTTCGCGTCGTTCCAAAAGGCGACCGAACTTCACAAGCGCATCTGGTTCACGATCATCGCCTTGGTCGTCTTCCGCCTTGGCACCTATGTGCCGATCCCCGGCATCAACCCGGAAGCCTTCGCCAACGCCTTCGCAGGCCAGTCGAAGGGCATCCTGGGCATGTTCAACATGTTCTCGGGAGGCGCCGTCGAACGGATGGCGATCTTCTCGCTGAACGTGATGCCCTACATCAGCGCCTCGATCATCGTGCAGCTGATGGGCTCGGTGTATCCGCCCTGGGAAAAGCTGAAGAAGGAAGGCGGCGAAGCCGGCCGCAAGACCCTCAACCAGTACACCCGCTATCTGGCCGTGGTTCTGGCGATCGTGCAGTCGTTCAGCATCGCGGTTGGCCTGCATAGCCAGCCCGGCCTGGTGTTTGACGGGATCAGCGGTCCGTTCTTCATCGCCTCGACCGTCGTGGCCCTGACCGGCGGTACGTTGTTCCTGATGTGGCTTGGTGAGCAGATCACCAGCCGCGGGGTCGGCAACGGCGTGTCCCTGATCATCTTCGCCGGTATCGTGGCGGGCTTGCCGCGCGGTATCGGCCAACTGCTGGTGCAGTCGCAGACCTCGGGCAACTACCTGCCGCTGTTCGTGATCGTGCTGCTGGCCGTGGCTGCGGTCTGGGCGATCGTCTTCATCGAGCGCTCGCAGCGTCGCCTGCTGGTCCACTATCCCAAGCGCCAGCAGGGCAACCGCATGATCGGTGGCGACACCTCGTTCATGCCGCTCAAGATCAACACCGCCGGCGTTATCCCGCCGATCTTCGCCTCGAGCCTGCTGCTCCTGCCGACGACCGCCATGGGCTTCCTGTCGACGGCCAACCTCCCGCCCTGGGCGGCTTGGCTGCCGGGCACTGTGGGCGCGCTGCAGCACGGCCAGCCGGCCTTCATGCTGATGTATGCGGGGTTGATCATCTTCTTCTCGTTCTTCTACACCTCCGTGGTGTTCAACCCCGACGAGACGGCCGAAAACCTTCGGAAGTACGGCGGGTTCCTGCCGGGCATCCGTCCGGGCAAGCGGACGGCCGAGTACCTGGATTATGTGCTGACCCGCCTGACGGTGATCGGCGCGGCCTATATCACCGCCGTCTGCCTGGTACCCGAAATCATGATGACGAGCCTGGGCGCGACCCAGTTCGCCCTGGGCGGCACCTCGGTGCTAATCGTGGTGACGGTGACCATGGACACCGTGGCGCAGATCCAGTCCCAACTGCTGGCGCACCAGTATGAGGGCCTGATCAAGAAGTCGAAACTCCGCGGCGGCAAAGGCCGCTAAAGGATAAAGCGTTCTGGAAGCCGGTTTGTCACAAAACCGGCTTCCGTTTTTTTTCCCCGCACTCTAGGTCTGCGGGCGAAGATGACCGGGCGTAGACTCGGCGACGCGCGAAGGGGCATTCATGAACTTGATCCTGTTCGGACCGCCGGCGGCGGGGAAGGGGACTCAGGCCAAGCGGCTCGTCACTGAGCGCGGCATGGTCCAGCTTTCCACCGGCGACATGCTGCGCGCGGCGATCGCGTCTGGCTCCGAGCTGGGCGCCCGCGTCAAGGGCGTGCTGGACCGGGGCGACCTGGTGACCGACGAGATCGTCATTGCCCTGATCGAGGACCGTCTGGCCGAGGCTGAGGCTGCCGGCGGCGCCATCTTCGACGGATTTCCCCGCACCGTGGCCCAGGCCGTGGCGCTGGATAAAATGCTGGCCGCTCGCGGGCAGAAGATCGACCTCGTCCTCCGACTCAAGGTAGACGAGCCCTCCCTGATCGAACGGATCTCGAAGAGATTCGCCGAGCAGGGCAGGCCTGACGACAATCCGGAAGTTTTCGTGACCCGTCTGGCCGCCTACAACGCCCAGACGGCGCCTTTGCTGCCCTACTATGTAGAGCAGGGTAAGTTGACGGAACTGGACGGCATGGCGCCTGTGGAAGCAGTCGCGGCCTCTATCGACGCGGCGCTCTCGGGTGCGGTGTAAGACATTTTCAATTCGTTGATTTTCGGCGGATTCAACCATTGACGGCGGCGCAACGATCCCTATAACGGGGCGCTTCCGCGAAAGGGCGCGATCTGTGCGCGCCGGACTGGGTCGAGAGACCGGGCCGGGCGCGCCGTTTGCGTCTTTAGTGCGTGACTAGGAGAACATTAGACGTGGCCCGTATTGCAGGCGTCAACATACCGACGAACAAGCGCGTTTTGATCGCGCTTCAGTACATTCATGGCATCGGCCAAAAGTCCGCTCGTGACATCGTCACGAAGGTGGGCCTCGATGACGCCCGCCGGGTCAATCAGCTGACCGACGCAGAAGTTCTTCAGATCCGTGAAACGATCGACAAGGACTTCACCGTCGAAGGCGACCTGCGCCGCGAAAATTCGATGAACATCAAGCGACTGATGGACCTGGCCTGCTATCGCGGCCTGCGTCACCGTAAGGGCCTCCCGGTCCGCGGTCAGCGCACGCACACGAACGCTCGCACCCGCAAGGGTCCGGCCAAGCCGATCGCCGGCAAGAAGAAGTAAGGTAGCCTGACGATGGCCAAGGAACCGGGTCGCGTTAAAAAGCGCGAACGCAAGAACATCACCTCGGGCGTGGCGCACGTGAACGCCTCGTTCAACAACACCATGATCACCATCACCGACGC
>JANOSS010000088.1:0-2666 GCA_031415995.1 Caulobacter sp.
ACCCCCTGGCGCTCATTGACCTCGAAGAACAGGATTGACGGTTCGTTCATCGTCCTACCGGAAACGCACGTCGGCGTCGTCGAAACGGTCGACCAGACGGTGAGCGAACGGAAACAGCAGCGCAGTGGCCAGGAACTGCCAGAACACCGCCAGAAGGCTGGGCATGGCCAGGCTGTCCAGCATCGAGAACAGGAAACCGGCGATCATCGCCGCAGCCGTGACCCCCGCGAACCAGGCCCACATCATCGGCCGGCTCTGGCCCGTCATCATGTTGCGGGCCATCAACACCATGGCGTAGGCGACCAGCAGTGACAGGCCCCAGAGACCAATGGGGCCACCCCAGAAAAGGTCGAGAAACAGGCCCAGCAGCAGTGTGGCGAACGGGGCCAGGATCGAGGGGCGGATCAGGGCCCAGGCGAAGGCCGGAACCAGCGCGAAGACCGGCTCGGGAAGTTGCAAACCCCAGATGCGCAGCGGAGCCGAAAACACAATCGTCGCGGCTATGCAGACCAGGAGCGGGATGCCCAGCCAGCGCGCCGGGTGCAGAGGCCTGGCGCCGCTCATGCTCATTGCGGGGCTCCTGCAACGGCCGGCCTAGGCGCGACAGGCTTGAGGGGCGGCGGCTTGGGCGCCGATGTCGCGCCCGAGGTCCCTGGAGCCGCAGTTGCGCGAGGCTTGATCGGAGCCGGCGCGCTGAGGATCGAGGTCTGCGGGTCTTCGGTCGTCACCGGCGGCAGGCTACGGGTCTGCAGCTGCTTTTCGTCAGCCAGCTGGGCGAAGTCCTTGAACAGAAGTATGCGGACAAAATCAATGGCGGCGTCGTCGGCGAACAGCACCACGCGCCAGCGACCATCCAGGCCCCTGACCGCCGCGCCCACCGGAAGGCCGCGCGGCACCACACCGCCGTCGCCGGAGGTCACCACACGATCGCCCTGCTGGATGGGGTCGACGCCACGCAGATATTCGAGCTTGGGATTGGGACCACCGTCGCCGGTCAGGATGGCGCGAGCATTGGTGCGGTCAATCATCACCGGCGTGCGCGAAGCGATGTCGGTCAGCAGCAGGACTCGGCTGGCCCCGCTCGAAACGCCCACAACGCGACCGACCAGCCCGCGCTCGTTCAGTACGGGATTGCCGACCAGAACGCCCTTTTCCGAACCGGCGTCAGCCAGGCGGGTATTGGCGAACGGACCACGGCTGTCACTAACCACACGGGCCGACGCCATGGGGATGGGCGGATCGGTGCGCAGGCCCAACAGCGCCTTGTAGCGGTCGTTGGTATCCTGCAGCGCCAGGGCCCGGTCACGCCACTGGCGCATCTCGGTGACCTCGGCCCTCAGGCGGCGATTTTCCGAGGCGGTGAACAAGTAGCTGCGGACGAAATCCAGGCCCAGGCCCGTCCAGCGTCCCGGCGCGGCGATCACGCCACTGACCGGCTTGGAGACCGTGTCGACCGTCTGGCGGGTGACGCCATAGGCGTGGTCCTGCAGCGTCTCGCGCCGATCAGCCAGCAGGAACGCCACCGCGATCACGACCGCGACGATAAGCGCCACGGCCGCGGTCCAGGTGAGCGGCACTTTCAGGTCGCCGAGGGGACCTTCGCGAAAGGGCACGAGCGCGTTCTCCTGGCGCCGCCCCGGCGCCCTTGTCGGAACTTAGGCCTAGGCCAGGGTGGATTCGAGGACGCCCTTCATCCACTTGGGATGTTCGAGCACCTTTCCGCAGCCCAAGGCTACGCAGGACAGCGGGTCATCGGCCACGGTGACCGGCAGGCCGGTATGGTCGCGGATCTCGGCGTCCAGGCCGCGCAGCAACGCGCCGCCGCCGGTCAGCATGATGCCCTTGTCGGCGATGTCGGAAGCCAGTTCCGGAGGCGTGGCTTCCAGGGCGACCTTCACGGCCTCGACGATCTGCCCGACCGGTTCGGCCAGGGCGTCGGCAGCCTGCTTTTCGCTGATGCGCACTTCGCGCGGCACGCCCTGCATCAGGTCGCGGCCCTTGACGTCGATCGACAGGCCTTCGCCGTCGGCCGGCGCGCGGGCGGTACCGATTTCCTTCTTGATGCGCTCGGCGGTCGTTTCACCGATCAGCAGGTTATGGTGGCGACGCATGTAGCTGATGATCGCCTCGTCCATCTTGTCGCCGCCGACACGGACCGAGCGCGAATAGACGATGCCCGACAGCGACAGCACGGCCACCTCGGTGGTGCCGCCGCCGATATCGACGACCATCGAACCGGTCGGCTCGTGGATGGGCAGGCCGGCGCCGATCGCAGCGGCCATCGGCTCGTCGATCAGGCCGACGCGGCGGGCCGAGGCGTTCAGGCAGCTGTCATTGATAGCGCGGCGCTCGACGGCGGTGGCACCCGACGGCACGCAGACAATGACCTTGGGGTTCACGAAGCCCTTGCGGTTGTGGACCTTGCGAATGAAATACTTGATCATCTCTTCGGCGACTTCGAAGTCGGCGATGACCCCGTCGCGCATCGGACGGATAGCTTCCATGTGCCCGGGCGTGCGGCCCAACATCTGCTTGGCCTCGATTCCCACGGCGTGGACGATCTTGCGACCACCGACATTGCGAAGCGCCACCACCGACGGCTCATTCAGAACAATGCCCTTGCCCTTCATATAGATAAGGGTGTTGGCCGTTCCGAGGTCGATGGC
>JANOSS010000089.1:0-11112 GCA_031415995.1 Caulobacter sp.
TGAAGGCAAAAGGGCGTGTCTGGCTGAAAGCCCGTCCTCTTCGACCGCCGGAGCACGCTGGAAACGGCGAGATCCGGGTCCCGGTAAGGCCTTAAGAGGGCCACCCGACGGGAGGCTGACGGATAACGATGACGCGGGGCGGACGGCTTCGTCGAAACGGTAATCTCTATCTCTCATCCGGACGTCGTCCGGACGCTCCGCGACTCTTTCCGTCACCCTCGCAGCCAAGGCGCGAGGTCGAGAAACCGCGCGCCTCGACGGCCCTGCCATTTTGCGAATGATTATCATTGCGTACCTGCAAGGGTCCAGATAAGAACGCCTCGCAATATCAGGAGGGGCGCGAGGGATCGTCGCCCCGCTGGGGACAGGATCTTATTATGCGTAACGTGAACACCCGCAGCCCAACCCTCGGCGGCATCGTCGGCCGTCAACGTCGCGCCCTGAGCGTGGCTGCCGTCGCCGGCGTCGCCGGCCTGACCCTGGGCGCCGGCCTGGCCTATGCCGCCGAGATTGGGGCCACCGAGACTGGGGCCACAGACGTGGATGCTGCGATCGCCACAGCCACCGTCACCGCCGTCGCCGACGAAGCCACTGAAGTGGCGGGCGTCAAGGTCGACGGCAAGCGGGCCACCGATGTCCAGTCGGGCAAGTACACCGCCCCGCTGGTCGATACGCCGCGCTCGATCACGGTGATTTCCAACAAGATCATCGAGCAGACCGCCGCCACCTCGCTGCAGGACATCCTGCGCACCTCGCCGGGCATCACCTTTGGGGCGGGCGAGGGCGGTCAGCCCCTGGCCGACCGGCCGTTCATCCGGGGCCAGGCCTCGGGCAACAACGTCTTCGTCGACGGCATCCGCGACAGCGGTGGCCAGACCCGCGAGGTCTTCAACCTGGAACAGGTGGAAGTCATCAAGGGTCCGGACTCGGTCTATAGCGGCCGGGGCTCGGGCGGCGGCAGCATCAATCTGGGTTCCAAGTCGCCCAAGCCGACCCGCTTCGCGCGCGGTTCGATCGCCGGCGGCACCGACGCCTATGTGCGCGGCACGGCCGACGCCAACTATGCCTTTGGCGAGACCGCCGCCTTCCGCCTGAACCTGATGTACACGCAAGGCGACACGCCGGGCCGCGACAGCGTCGACTTCAAGCGCTGGGGCATAGCGCCCTCACTGGCCTTCGGCATCGGCACCGACACCCAGGTCACCGCCAGCTACTACCATCTCGATAGCGAGCAGGACCCCGACTACGGCATTCCGCTGGCCTCCAAGCGCACCTGGGCCCCGACGGCCGCCGATGGCCGGGTTCGTCCCGCGAGCGGCATCGCCGACGTGTCGCGCAGCGCCTATTATGGCCTGTCGCGCGACTTCCTGAAGACCAGGGCCGACATCGCCACCCTGATCTTCAACCACCAGATCAATGACGACTTCGCGGTCCGCCAGGCGGTTCGCTATTCCAGGTCGGTCAACGACTATGTGGTCACCAACCCCGGCGACGGCGGCGTGGCCCAGTTCGTGGCCGGCGAATGGTGGATGAAGCGCGGAACCAAATCGCGCTGGAACCCGACCACCACGCTCGCGGCGGTCACCGACTTCAGCGGCAAGTTCGATCTGGGCGCGGTGGAAAACCGCTTCAACATCGGCGTCGAGCTGGCCCGCGAGATCAACGAAAACGCCAGCTACGTGGTCTATGGCACGGCCGGCTCGGCCTGCCCGACGAGCTTCACGGCCAATGTCACCCCGGCCGGCGTCGGCGACTGCACCCGTCTCTATGCCCCCAATCCGAACAACAGCTGGACCGGGACCATCACCCGCGCCCCGGCCGCCCGCTCGGTGACCAAAACCGCCGCGATCTATGGCTTCGACACGATCAAGCTCAGTGAAAAGCTGCAGGTGAACCTGGGCGGCCGCTATGACGTCTACAACACTCGCGGCACCAATGTGACGGTGACCAGCGCCGCCGGCGTGATCACCAGCACGCTGTTCACCAGCGTGCCGGAAGCGGAGTGGGACTTCTTCAACTACCAGGTCGGCCTGGTGTTCAAGCCGACCGCCGCCTCCAGCCTCTATGCCTCCTACGCCACCTCCTCGACTCCGCCGACCATCGCCGGCGGCGATCAGAACACGGCCGGCGGCATCGGGACGGGCAATCTGTCGACCACCCTGCTGGATCCGGAAGACACGATCAGCAGTGAGATCGGCGCCAAGTGGAACCTGTTCGGCGACCGCCTGGCGGTGTCGGGCGCGCTGTTCCGCACCGAGCGCAAGAACGCCCAGATCCAGGTTTCGGCCGGCGTCTATCAGCAGGTCGGTGAAGCCATGGTCCAGGGCGTCGAACTGGGCGTCTCGGGCAATGTCACCCCCAGGTGGCAGGTGTTCGGCGGTTATACCTACATGGACAGCGAGCTGGTGCGCGGGGCCTATACCGGCGTCAACCAGGGCGATCCGCTGGCCAATACGCCCGAGCACAGCTTCAGCCTGTTCTCGACCTATCGCGTGACCCGCAAGATCGCGCTGGGCGGCGGCGCCTACTACGTTTCCGACAGCTTCGGCGGCAACCAGGGCGGGGCCGGCGGCGGGGCCAACAAGGTCTATGCCCCGGCCTATACCCGCTATGACGCCTTCGCCTCGTGGGCGGTCAGCGACAAGATCGACCTGCAGCTCAACGTGCAGAACCTGACGGACAGGCGCTTCATCCTGCGCACCAACGGCGTCCACCACGCCGATCCGGCCCCGGCCCGTCAGGCCATGCTCACCGTCAACGTCAAGTACTGAGACTCCCCTCTCGTCTTGACGTTCGCCCCGTCCGGCGGGCCCTTCGCCGGACGGGGCGCTCTCTTTTCAGGGCCCCGGGTTTCCACCTCATGATGCTGCAGATCCCCGAGGTCCTGACCAAGGCCCAGGTCGCTCAGTGCCGGGCGATCATGGACGCCGCGCCCTGGGCGGACGGCAACATCACCTCGGGCTTTCAGGCGGCCCTGGCCAAGCAGAACCAGCAGCTGCCCCAGACCGGCGAGGCGGCCCGGGCGGTGGGGGCCATCATCCTGGCGGCGCTGGAGCGCAATCCGCTGTTCGTCTCGGCCGCCCTGCCGCAGACCATCCTGTCGCCGATGTTCAACCGCTATGGCCGGGGCATGGGCTTTGGCGACCATATCGACAATGCGGTGCGCCGCGATCCGGTCACCGGCCAGACCCTGCGCACCGACCTGTCGGCGACGCTGTTCCTGTCGGAACCCGACGACTATGACGGCGGCGAGCTGGTGGTCGATGACCTGTACGGCAGCCATGCGGTCAAGCTTTCGGCCGGCGACCTGATCCTCTATCCGGCTTCAAGCCTGCATCACGTGACCCCGGTGACGCGGGGCATCCGCACCGCCAGCTTTTTCTGGATCCAGAGCCTGGTGCGCGAGGACTCCCGCCGGGCCCTGCTGCTGGACATGGATGTCGCCATCCAGCGTCTGTCCCAGGCCGTGGGCGCGACCGATCTGTCGATCCTGGCCCTGACCGGAACCTATCACAACCTGCTGCGCCAGTGGGCGGAGGTGTGACGTTCGACGAGCGCGCTCGTCGAACGAGGGTGTCCAAGGCAACACTCCGTTTACCAATGACCCCCACGATCCCCCGCGCGATCTTCCGGAGCCCCGATGCCGTCATCCCCGTCTTCCGACGCGACCCTGCTCGCGCCCTCGCCGTTCGGTGAGGCGGAAGCGGCCCGCTGGTTCTTCGCCAATGCCAAGGACCTGTTTGCTGTCGTCACGCCGGACGGCCAATTCTCGGTGGTCAACCCGGCCTGGCAGACCCTGACGGGCTGGTCGCCGGAGGACCTGGTCGGCCGGGCCTGCATCACGTTCGTGCACGCCGAAAGTCACCCCGAACTGATCGACACCGGTCGGCGTGTTCGCGAGTCCGGCTTCACCGTCAACCGCCTGCGGGTGCTGTGCAAGGATGGCGGGACGGTCTGGCTTGAGGGGCGCTCGCATCTGGGCCCCGGCGGCGAAATGGTCGGCACCCTGCATGACGTCTCGGTCGAGGTGGCCGCCAGCCGCACACGCGAGATCCTGGCCGAGGCGGCCGGAATCGGCCTCTGGACCTATGATCCTGTGACCGAGCATATCGACTGGACGCCCGACGCCCTGACCGCCACGGGCCTGTCGCCGAGCGACCTGGACCGTGCCGAGACCTTTCTGGCTCGGCTGGCCGATGATCAGCGGCAGTCGGTGCGGGAAACCTTCGACCAGGCCGTCAGAACGGGCGAGTCCGGCGCTGCGGAGTTCCGTCTGCGCGGTCGCGACGGCCAGTGGTTCACCCTGCGCTCGACCTTCCGCGCCGAGCCCCTGGACGGCGGCCTGTTCACGCTGAAGGGCATTTCCCAGAACGTCACCGACGTGGTGCGCAGCCGCGACGCCGCCCTGTGGGGCGAACGCCGCGCCCGGCAACTGGTCGAGGAGGCGCCCTTCGCGGTGGCCGTCTACGACCTTGACCTGCGGCTGCGCCTCGCCAGTCCCCGTTTCCTCGACCTGTTCAAGTCGACCGAAGCCGATGTGATCGGCAAGTCGCTCCAGGAACTGACCAACGGCGGCCGGCGCCGCTTTGTCTCGGCGGTGACCCGCGCCCTGTCCGGCGAAATCGTCACCCGCCGCGAGGATCGACTCCGCGACGCCGAAGGCCTTGAACACACCCTGCGATGGGAGGCCCGTCCCTGGCGCGACGCGTCCGGCGAGATCGTCGGCGTCATCACCTACATGGACGACGTCACTGCCCTGGCCGAAGCCCGGCGCGAGGCTCAGGTCAATGCCCGCCGGCTGCGCATGGCCCTGGGCGCGGCGCGAGCCGGGGTCTACGAGATCGATCATGTCAGCAAGACCTTCTGGGGCTCGCCCGAGTTCCACCGCATCATCGGGCGGCGGATCGTTTATGAGGATGTCCATGCGGCCGTCTGGCCCATGCTGCATCCCGAGGATCGCGAAGCGCTCAAGACCTCGGATCATGTCTGGCGTCGGGGCGGCCCGCAGGTGCTCGACGTCCGGATCCTGGGTGTCGACGGCCATGCCCGTTGGATGCGGATTTTCCACGAGGTGCGCCGCGACGCGACCGGGCGCGTCCGCAAGGCGTTCGGCCTGATCCTCGACATCGACGAGCGCAAGCAGGCCGAACTGGCCCTGGTTGCGGCCGAGCGCGAGGCCCAGGCGGCCAGCGAGGCCAAGGCCCAGTTCCTGGCAAATATGAGCCATGAAATCCGCACGCCGATGAACGGCGTACTGGGCGTCATGCATCTGCTCAGGCGACAGAGCCTGCCGGGCGACGCTTCCGAACTGCTGGCCGAAGCCCTGGCCTGCGGCCAGATGCTGTCGACCCTGCTGGACGATGTGATCGACATCTCGCGCATCGAGGCCGGCAGGCTGGAGATCCATCATGAGCCGGTCGATCCTCGCGAGCTGTTGAACGGCGTCGGGCGGCTGATGGCGTGCCAGGCCGAGCACAAGGGCCTGACCCTTGAGATTGACGCGCCGGACCTGGGCTGGATCAGCACCGATCCGACCCGTCTGCGCCAGGCCCTGTTCAACCTGATCGGCAACGCCGTGAAGTTCACCCTGCAGGGGTCAGTCACCGTGCGGGCGCGGCGTGTCGAGACGTCCTCCGGACCGCAGATCGCCTTCGATGTCATCGACACCGGCGTGGGCGTTCCCACCGAGGTCCAGGGGCGGCTGTTCGAGCGGTTCGAACAGGGCGACGCCAGCACCACCCGGCGTTTTGGCGGGTCGGGCCTTGGCCTGGCGATCACCCGGCGGCTGGCCCAGATGCTGGGCGGCGAGGTCGTCTTCCAGTCGCAGCCGGGTGTCGGATCGCGCTTTACCCTGACCATCGCCGCGCCGGCCTCGGTCGCCCCGTCTGCCGCGCCGCAGGCCTCCTCCGACATCCTGGAGGGTCTGCGGATTCTGCTGGTCGAGGACAACCCGACCAACCAGCTGGTCGCCTCGCGGATCCTGCAGCAGCTGGGCGCTTTGGTTCATACGGCTGAAGACGGCCTGTCCGGGGTCGAGGCGACACGCGACGGTGCCTTCGACCTGGTGCTGATGGATGTTCAGATGCCGGGGATCGACGGGCTGGAAGCGGCGCGCCGCATCCGCGCCCTGCCGGGCCCGGCCGGCCTGACGCCGATCATCGCCCTGACCGCCAATGTCATGGCCCACCAGCGCGCCACCTACCACGCCGCCGGGATGAACGGAGTCGCCGCCAAGCCGATTTCGCCCGCGGCCCTGGTCACGGAAATCCTGCGCCTGGCCGATGAGGACCCGATTTCAAAGACCGCCGTCGCCTGAGTTTCCCCGACGAACGAACCGCGCTAAAGCTGCCCGCCAAGGGAGCGTGACGGCTCCGGGGGGAACAGCATGACCGACCAGACGAAGCAGGAAGACGGCGCCTCGATGCGGACCGTGGTGGCGGCCTCTTCGGCCGGCACCGCGTTCGAATGGTACGACTTCTTCATCTTCGGCAGCCTGGCCCAGGTCATTTCCAAGACCTTCTTCACGGGACTGCCAGACGCCGCAGGCTACATTGCCGCCCTGGCACTGTTCGGGGTGGGTTTTGCGTTCCGGCCTCTGGGCGCGCTGGTGTTTGGCAAGATCGGCGACCAGGCCGGACGCAAGGGCGCGTTCCTGGCCACGGTGCTGCTGATGGGCGGCGCCACCTTCGCCATCGCCTTCCTGCCCACCTACGAGCAGGCCGGGATCATAGCGCCGATCCTGCTGATCATCCTGCGCTGCTTGCAGGGCTTCGCCCTCGGCGGTGAATACGGCGGCGCCGCGATCTATGTCGCCGAGCACTCGCCCCCCAACAAGCGCGGCTGGTCGACCTCGTGGGTGCAGACCTCGGCGGCCTTCGGCCTGTTCGGGGCCCTGCTGGTGATCATGACCACCCGCGCCGTCGTCGGCATTGAGGCGTTCGACGCCTGGGGCTGGCGCATTCCCTTCGCGGTCTCGATCGGCCTGCTGGGCATTTCGGTCTGGATGCGCCTGAAGCTGACGGAAAGCCCGGCCTTCGCCAAGATGAAGGAGGAGGGCGAGGCCTCCAAGGCGCCCTATGCCGAAGCCTTCGGCCAGTGGAAGAACATGCGGCTGGTGATCCTGGCCTTCCTGTCGATGATGTGCGCTCAGGGTGCCGTCTGGTACACCAGCTTCTTCTACAGCCAGACCTTCATGGAGAAGTTCCTGAAGGTCGATCCGGTCACCATCAACGCCTTGATGATGAGCGCCACGGCGGTCAGCGCGATCTTCTACGTCGTCTTCGGATGGCTGTCGGACAAGGTCGGCCGCAAGCCGGTGATGCTGGCCGGCATGACCCTGGCCCTGGCCTTCTATTTCCCGGGCTTCCACCTGCTGGAGCGCGCCGCCAATCCGGCCCTTGCCGAGGCCTCGGCCCGGTCGCCGGTTTCGGTGATCGCCGACCCCAAGGACTGCGCCCTGCAGTTCGATCCGGTGGGCAAGGCGGCGTTCGTCTCGTCCTGCGACATCGTCAAGAGCGCCCTGGCCAATGCGGGGGTCTCCTATGACAACCAGAAGGCCCCGGCTGGAACCCAGGCGGTGATGAAGGTCGGCGACGTCATGGTCGCTTCACCCAGCGCCGAGGGCCTGTCGAAAGCCGAGACCAAGGCGGTCAAGACGGCGACCGAAGCCAGAATCAAGGCGGCGCTGAACCAGGCCGGCTATCCGGCCAAGGCCGACCCCGCACGGATGAACCTGCCGGGCATGTTCGGCGTGCTGCTGGTCTTCGTGATCGCCGCGACCGCGCTATTTGGGCCGCTGGCCGCCTGTCTGGTCGAGCTGTTCCCGACCCGGGTGCGCTACACCGCCCTGTCGTTGCCCTACCACATCGGCACCGGCTGGGTCGGCGGCTTCTTGCCGTTCTTCGCCTTCGCCATCGTCACAGCGGTCGGCAACATCTATGCTGGCCTCTGGTACCCGGTGTTCTTCACCCTGGTCAGCGTGGTGACGACCCTGTTCCTGCTGCCCGAGACCAAGGGCCGATCGCTGGACGAGGTGTGACCAGCCTTTAGGCCGCGGGGGCCGACAGCAGCACCTCGACCGAGACGCCGGCCGCGGCCAGGGCCTGGACGAGCGCCGGCTCGACCGGTCCTGTGATCAGACGGATGACCTGACGGCCCTCGTGGGCCAGTTGGATCAGGTGCTCGGCGCTGGCTTCGTCCGGCGACAGTCGTTCGACGTCGCGGCGGCCCATGGTCATGATCTGCGGATCGGCGTCCGGGTCAGCCACCAGTACATCGGCCGCCGACAAGGCGCGGACGGCGCGCAAGGTCAGCAGGTCGGAGGGGCCTTTGCCGGCGATGAAGCGCACCCGGCCCTTGCGGGCCGAGCCCTTGGCCAGGGCCTCGCGGAACAGGCGTCCGGCGGCTTCCATGTCACCCGACATCGCCGCCTGGGCCGCTTCGCCGGTCACGGCGTCGCGCAGGAACGAGCGGCGCTCGTGCAGGGCCGGCAGGGTCTTGCGGACCTCATCCTGGAAGCGGCGCAGCAGGGCGGCCACGCGACCAGCACCCTCGGGCACCTGGGCCTCGATGTCGTTGCGCAGCATGGTGGCCAGGACCGGGGCCGAGCCGCCGGTGCCGACGGCCGCCACGACCTCACCTCGGTCGATCACCGCCGGAGTGTTGAAGTCGCACAGGGCGGGTTTGTCGACGACATTGACCAGCACCCGCGCGGCGCGGGCGGCGGCGGCGGCGGCCTGGATGAAGACCTCGTCATCGCTGGAAATGAAGGCCAGGACCGCGCCGGCATAGGAGCCGGGCAGGAAGGCGGCGTGGCCGTCGATGCGCACCAGCGTGGCCGGCGAGCCTTCGAACAGGCGCGCCTTGTTGTCGGCGCCGTCGCCGGAGCCGGCGATCACCACCTTGCGGCCGGCGAGCGGGAAATAGGCGGGAAAGCTGTCCAAGAGGGTCCCCTCAGCGGGCCTGGCAATTGTCATAAGGTCCACCCGGGAACCCCGAGAGGCGGCCGCTGTCGCCCTTGCCCCAGATCTCAAACGCGCCCTTGGCGTAACGCGCGCCAGACGCCGACCGGGCCAGGGGCAGGGCTTTTGTCACGCCGCCAGCCGAGACAATGGCCTTCTTGCCGTTGGCCGGATAGGTCGCCTGGAAGCTCTTGGCCCTGGCGCAGCCATAGGTCACCGGTGAGGTGATGGCCGGGCCCGGCTGGCCAGTGGCGCAGGCCGCAAGGATCAGGCCGACCACGGTCAAGGCAAGCACAAGGCGGCGCACGGTCAACTCCAGGGGCGGCGGCCGCGAAGCAGGCAGCCCGGTGAGTATAGTCGGTTTCGCGGTCGCTTCGCGCCCCCTCTCATCGCCCGACGACGGCTTTTGCACGACCTGTTTCAACTGAGCCGCGAAAGCCCGGGACTGGCGGTGAAATATTGCTGGTCTCCACCGGTGTGAACAGTGTTAGGTTTCAGCTTCTAGCAGGGTCGCGCCCCGGCCCGAGCTCGGTTGGAGGCGAAAAAACATGGCCGCGACTCTCGACGTAAATGGCAAGGCGGTGACGGTTCAGGCCGATCCCGCAACACCTCTGCTCTGGGTCCTGCGGGACGAACTGGGCCTGACCGGAACCAAGTTTGGCTGCGGGGTCGCCCAGTGCGGTGCCTGTACGGTGCATGTCGACGGCCAGCCCGTCCGATCGTGCGTCACCCCCATCGAGGGCCTGACCGGCGTCAAGATCACCACCATCGAGGGTTTGGGCGGATCGCATGCGCTGCAACAGGCCTGGGTCAAGCACGATGTGCCGCAATGCGGCTACTGCCAGTCGGGCCAGATCATGTCGGCCGCCGCCCTGATCGAACAGAACAAGGCGCCCAGCGACGAGCAGATCGACGAGGCCATGAGCGGCAACATCTGTCGCTGCGGCACCTATCAGCGCATCCGCGCCGCCATCAAGGACGCCGCCGGCCTGACGCCAGCGACCACCGCCGCAGTCGGCCAGTCGCACACCGACATCGACGAGGCCATCGCCGCCGCCACCGGCGCGACCAGCCGTGGAGCCGGCCGATGAACGGACCCCTCAACAAGTTCGGCGCCCAGGGCGCCGTCAACCGCCGCGACGTGGTCGTCGGCGCCGCCCTGGTCGGCGGCGCCCTGGTGGTCGGCTGCTCGCCGGCCGACATCATGAGCGCTGGCTCCAAGGTCGAGGTCGGCGCCTTCGGGCCCTTCATCAAGGTCGCCGCCGACGGTGCCGTGACGGTGATCTCCAAGCACGTCGAATTCGGCCAGGGCAATCACGCCGGCCTGGCGGCCATCGTCGCTGAGGAACTGGACGCCGACTGGACCCGGGTCATGGTCGAACAGGCCCCGGCCAACGCCAAGCTTTATGCCAACGGAGCGATGGGCGCGCAGTTGACTGGCGGGTCTTCGGCGATCTCCGGATCATGGGATCAACTGCGCAAGGCCGGGGCGGCCACTCGGGCGATGTTCGTCCAGGCCGCCGCCGCCAAATGGAGCGTCCCGGCCGGAGAGATCGCCGTCAAGGACGGCGTCCTGAGCCACAGGTCGGGCAAGACCGCCGGCTTCGGCGAGCTGCTGGCCGACGCCGCCAAGATCACGCCGATCGCGAACCCTCCTCTGAAGGACCCCAAGACCTTCACCCTGATCGGTACCGACCGGGTGCGCCGCAAGGACTCGCAGGCTAAGAGCGACGGCACGGCGCGCTTCACCCAGGATGTCCGCCTGCCCGACATGCTGACCGCCATGGTCGCCCACGCCCCGCGTTTCGGCGGGGAGATCAAAAGCTTCGACGCCGCCGAGGCCAAAAAAGTCCCGGGTGTCGTCGACGTCTTCGAGATCCCGACCGGCGTGGCTGTGGTGGCCCAGTCGACCTATGCCGCCCGGATGGGTCGCGAGGCGCTGAAGCTGGAATGGAACGAGGACAAGGCCGAAAAGCGCAGCTCATCGGCCATCGCTTCGTCCTTCCGCGAGATCGCCGCCGGCAAGGGTCCGGCCGACCTGAAATGGGAAGGCTTCGACTCCAAGGGCGACGCGGCGGTGATCGGAAACGCCAAGGGCGCCAAGGTGTTCGAGGCGACCTACGAGTTCCCCTATCTGGCCCACGCCACCATG